>DAOWKX010000092.1 GCA_030639705.1 Candidatus Aminicenantota bacterium | reverse complement strand
GAGGCAAAAACGGATTCTTTTCATTAAGCTGTTTTAAGCCCACAGCCCCCGCTGCCGTGACCGGGAAAAAGTCTTTAAAAAGAACAACCACTTCTCCCGAGCTGGAGAGGGAAGGTGTTTTAAAGATCCCGGGAGTCGGAAGACCTATTAAGCTTTAATTTTTTGTATATATGCTGCGGAGGGCAGTATGTATAAATTAAATGTTCCCTCCAAAAAGTTTAGGCCTGTATTGCTCATAAGTTTTGTAATGCAGATTAAAGGAGGCTTTTATGTACAAAAAAATCTGTTTCTTGTTTATGTGCCTGGTATTGTCTTTCACACTTCTTTCAGAAAAAACAACATCTGATGAAAAAAAAGAATCCTCTTCTTCAAAAAAATCTATTGAAAAATCAATGTTTGTAGAAGAGGTGGAAGTTTTGGGAAAAATCCCTGTTAACAGGGCCATCCAGAGTGTTACTGTTTATTCTGAAAAAGAACTGCAGTATTTCAACACCGATGGACTCAAGGCTTTTTTTAATCAATGCCCGGGATTCCTGGTTCTCAACGGTGGTCATTACGGACAGATGGCCTATTCCTATGCCCGGGGCGCATCGGTTAACCAGACCCTGGTTCTCATTGACGGATTTAAAATAACCGATCCTTCCAGTTCTATCGGATTGAACACAACTTTATTTTCCCCCTACCTAGTTGAAAAAGTAGAAATCGTCAGGGGTCCCCTAAGCAACATTTACGGTTCTAACGCCATGGGCGGGGTGATTAATTTAAAAACCAGAGAAAAAGAAGGCATTGAAGCAGCAGCATTTGCCGGAAGTCACGGAACATATGAAGGCAACTTGTACCTCTCAAAAAAAACAGGCGATTTCAAATTCACCTTGAATGGAACCTTGCTGAAATACAGCGACGGAATTGAGAATGATGAATTTTTCAATAGAGGGATAAGCTTAAAAAGTGACTTTCAAAATGATCATTTAAAAACCACCCTTATTTTTCTGGCCAATCTCTCTGATTCAGGTATTCCCATTAATATGGGGAATCCCACTCCCAACCGGACGTATTCCCAGGACAATATCATTTTTGCTCTTCCGTTTACCTATAAATTCTCCGGTTCCACACTGCTGAATTTAAAGCTTTCTTATAACCGGAACCAGTATGATTTTGAAGATCCGGATGATACCTGGACACCATTTTATATGAACAAATCCACCATAATAGAAGGACAGGCAGCAATCGAGACAATGCTATTCGATCATTTTCAAATAAACACCGGCATCGATTATGCAGACCAGCAAATAACCAATGAAGATCAAACCGGAATACTCCTGAACAGCGAGAAAACAAATTATTTTTCAGCTTTTTTGAATACCGGACTGGATATCAAGAAATTTCTTCTTTCTGCCTCGATCCGCTATGATAAGTATAAAGACGTTGACCGGGAATTATCACCGCAGCTGGGATTCTCCTACCTGATATCGGATGCACTTAAAATCAGGGCATCATACTCCCAGAGTTTCCGGGCTCCCACCCTGCCGGAATTATTAAATCCCATGTGGGGAAATCCAGAACTGGAACCGGAAAAAGCCAGTTCTTTTGAAATTGGAATGGATATTTACACCAGTGCTGTTACCTTTAATCTCGTATATTTTAACAGCCAATATGAGAATTTAATCGGATACAGCCCGGTTACCTGGAAATATGCCAACATAAACCGGGCTGACATATCGGGAATCGAGTTTAGCGCCAGCCTGAGACTATTTGATCAAATACTTGTATGGGCTGCCTATACTTACCTTGACACCTATGATGTTCTAAATGAACAGGAACTGCTACGCCGCCCCAAACATACTATTTCAGCCATGATATCCTATAAACACAAATATTTTTCCATCTCCGGTGAAATGATCTACGTTGGCAAGAGACTGGATTATGATGAGATGCTCTGGGAAACCGGAGAAAGCCCCTCTTTTAATACCTTTAATTTTAATCTTTCTGTTCCCATAAACAAAAAACTTTTCCTTATCGGAAAAGCCACCAATGCCTTCAACCATGAATACCAGGAAGTTTTAGGTTATCCGGCCCCGGGAAGCCGCTTCATCCTGGGGATAAAATATAAAATAATGTAAAACGGCAGCCCTTTGGGGCTGCCCAATAAATAAATATTATGAAAATTTTTAAGATATTATTAATTTTTATAGCCATTTTTCCATCCCTTATCTTTTCCGAAAGAATCATCACCCTGGCTCCGGCCTTGACTGAAATTGTTTTCGCCCTGGGTAAAGGAGACTCTATAGTCGGTAATACAAAATTCTGCGATTTCCCTGAAAAAGCCAGAACCATCACCAAAGTCGGTGGTTTTATGGATCTGAATGTTGAAATGGTCA
Source organism: Candidatus Aminicenantota bacterium (assembly GCA_030639705.1). Classification (GTDB taxonomy): domain Bacteria; phylum Acidobacteriota; class Aminicenantia; order UBA2199; family UBA2199; genus CAZOWT01. Next base: position 8,035 of record DAOWKX010000092.1, on the reverse strand, counting down.
TCCACCTGAAACCGGATTTAATCATACTATATCCGGAAAATTTTGAAAAAATGAAAATATTAAAAAACCGAACAAAACTTCTCATTGTCAAGCATAAGACTCTGAATCATCTCTATGAGGCCATCATAACAATATCGAAGGAATTGAAGAAAATAAAAAAAGGGAAGTTAATGGTCTCAAACATAAAAATAATCTTGGAAAAAATCTGCAAAGACTCTACAAATAAGAAAAAAGTGAAGACATTATTAATTGCTGGAAGAAATCCAGATCAATTGAGCAACATGACCATTATTGGGAAAAAAGACTTTCTCAACCAGGTTCTCGAAATCTCCGGAGGTATCAATGCCTATGAGGGTAGCATTGAATACCCCAATATCTCAATTGAATCCATTATCAGCATGAATCCCGATTTTATAATCGAATTCTCGGTTTTTTTCCAGGGTATTGATAAGCAGAAAGTAATGGACATCTGGAACAAATATAAAATCATCAGGGCTGTGAAAAATAATAAAATTAAAATCATTACTGACCCAAAATGGCTGAGGCCCGGACCAAGAATCGGAGAAATCACCCTGGAATTATTTGATTTATTGAAAAACTCATGATTGAAATAAAAAATTTGTCTTTTCAGATTAAAAGCAAAAAAATATTAAATAATATTAATTTGAAAATAAAAAAGAGTGATTTCTGGCTGATTTTCGGTCCCAATGGAGCCGGTAAAACAACTTTATTTAAAATCCTGACTGGATTGATCGGCAATTATAAAGGAGAAATTCATATCGATACCGAGAATATAAAGAAAAAATCAAGAAAAGAAATGGCAAAAAAAATCTCTTACCTACCCCAGTTTGATGAATTTTCACTCCCATTATCGGTAAAGGAAATTCTGTTAGCAGGACGATATCCCTATACTTCTTTTTTTAAGGATTATTCAACAAAAGATTACGCCATATTGAATGAGGCTGTTGAACAATTTGGACTCGGTGACTTTCTAAATCGCGACATCAATACCCTTAGCGGAGGTGAAAGGAAGAAAGTCTTGCTGGCATCCGCTTTTATTCAGGATGTATCCATCATTCTCCTGGATGAGCCATTCACATTTCTTGACCCCCAGGCGGTTTCGAATCTGAAAAAAAACCTTGTCACATTGAATAAGGGAGGGAAAACCATAATCATCATATCCCACCATATCGAAACCTTATTCTCTATGGTCAATAAAACAGCAGCTTTAAAATCAGGCCATATCATCTATTCCGGTGATAAGGTATTTGACCGGGATATTCTGGCCAAAACTTATGGAATTAAATTCAATCATCTGGTTTTAGAAAATCGAGAAATCATTTTTATCGATGAATAAAAAATATCTCCTGCTTCTGATTATTGGCCTTGCAATGGTAATGTTACTCCCCTTTATCGGAATTATTAAAATAAATTTGGCCTCGCTTTTCGAAAACAGCAACAGCAGTTTTATCTTCTGGCAGATCCGGATTCCCCGGACATTACTGGGATTTATAGCCGGATCCTCACTTGCACTGGCAGGCCTCATATTTCAGAATATATTCAAAAACAGTCTGGCCACGCCCTATACCCTGGGTATATCATCAGGTGCATCAGCCGGCATCGTTCTGGGAATTAAATTAAACCTTTCCATGACCTTTCTGGGTCTAAGCGGACTATATATACTGGGATTTGCAGGCGCCCTGATATCGATCGGAGTGATTCTGGGAATTGCCCGAATAGTAAAGAGTTATTCAATCTATACCCTGCTGATGTCCGGAGTGGCTCTCAATTTCCTTTTCTCATCCCTTATAGTACTGATTCAATATCTCTTTGATTTCACCCAGACCATTTCCATCCTACGCTGGTTGATGGGAGGAATGACCCCTATCGGGTACAGGGAATTATTGTTTTTATTCCCCCTGTATATTTTTTTCATCCTGGGAACCTATTTTTTAAAAAATGAGTTGCTCATCGCATCCGCCGGAGAAGAATTTGCCTATTCAAAAGGATTGGATATCCGAAAATTCAGAATCATTATTTTTGTTGCTGTGTCTTTTATGATCGGGATTCTGGTTTCTTTTGTCGGTCCCATCGGGTTTATCGGACTGATTGTCCCCCACACTGCCAGACTCCTATTTAAAAGAGACTTCAAGTCAATGCTTGGTTTTACCATTATTTCAGGAGGACTGCTGCTAACATTGACTGATTTTTTGGCTCGCACACTGATACCACCTGCAGAAATTCCCGTGGGAATTATCACCTCATTAATGGGAGCCCCCTTCTTCCTCTTTGTGCTGATCACCAATCTCAGAAAAAATGGTTAACCCGCATTTCTCACCGGGAATTGTTACGAAATGGCAAAGATGTCCATAGATACAAGGCATGCGATTGAGGCTTTTGCAGGCGTATTTGATAATACGTCAAGAAAGCCGATTGAACATAACGAAGTTGACATGGGTATATTTGCCATTGCAGTAGATTGCTGGTGAGAAATGGGGGTTAAGGATTGATTCCGGTTTTTTTCTGAATTTCGATGAGATCTGCCAATACCATCATGGCTTCTTCCAGATGAGCATCTTTTCTTAATTGCTGAAAACGGTCGCGTTTGATTTCAGCTGCGATCTTCTGCTGCTCGGCTTCTTTTTCATCTGAAGAAACCATTGCTGTTTCATCGGTATCATCTTTCGAGCGAACAGAAATATGATGAATTATTTTTTGAAATTGCTCGATCTTCTTTTGTTCTCTTAATAGGGTTTGCTGCTCCTGAAAAAAGATTTTGAAATTCAGACTTTTCAGGGTTTTGTCACTGCTTTTTTTCAACCGCTGTAAATATTCTTTCAGCCGTTTGAAATAAGGATTTTTCTTTACCCGTTTTTGACTGTTTATAACCATTTCGGGAATCATGAACCGGTGATTGTCCCATAAAGAAAAAGAAATGGGCGGTATCGTATCCCATTCCAACGAATGGTCCAGGTACTTCTCTCCGATCTTAAGATAATCATAGCGGTCCGGAAGAATAATATCCGGAACGACTCCTTTAAACTGATTGGAAGATCCTGTAATCCGGTAAAATTTTTGTACTGTTAATTTCAGGGCCCCCAGGGAATTCTGATCGATCTTATCTTTTTCCTCAGAAACACTGGCAAGATAACGATCCAGGTCAATCATGATTTGAACCGTTCCTTTTCCATAGGAATGGTTCCCTCCCACGATTATCGCTCTCCGGTAATCTTGAAGGGCGGCAGCTAAAATTTCTGATGCAGAGGCACTCAAGGCATTGATTAAAACCACCATGGGTCCTTTAAAGTCAATTTTTTTATCCCGATCTCGCAATACCCGAATACCTTTTCGCCGGTTTTTCACCTGAACAATTGGACCTCTGGAAATGAAAAGACCTGAAATATTGATAGCATCAATCAGAGAGCCTCCACTGTTGTTTCTCAGGTCCAGGATTAGACCGTCTACCTTTTTACGGTTAAACTGATCAACTATTTTTCGAACATCATCGGTTGCATTTCTGCCATCAGGCCGGGAAAAATCACGGTAAAAGCGGGGCAAATAAATATATCCAAAGGTTTTATCAATCTTCTTGCTTGAGAGAAAAGCAGACTTGGCAAAGGATTCTTCCACAATCACCACATCACGGACAATTGGTATGGTTACAATTTGTTCATCTGGTTTCTTCAAGGTCAGTCGAACCAGGCTTCCCTTTTTCCCCCGAATCAACTTTACCGCATCCACAACCCGCATACCCACAATATCCACAGGCTCTTCATCGCCCTGAGCGACCTTTAAAATTAAATCCCCCGGTTGAAGCTGTTTCTGCCTCCAGGAAGGGCCACCCGGGATAATCCGAACAACTTTCACAAATCCATCTTCCTCCCGAAGTAACGCCCCGATACCTTCAAATTGTCCGGTCATCTCAATATCAAAATCCTCCTTTTCCTTGGGGGGCAAATAATTGGAGTGTGGATCAAATACCTGAACCAGAGCATTAAAATAAAGCTGCGCCGCATCATTCTTATGGGCTTGAAGCTGGTTGTGGAAAATGGATTTATAACTTTTCAGAACAGCTTTTCTGGCCTGTTTTTCCAGTTTTTGATCGGCATCATTCTTATCCTTGGCCCGCAATAGATTGGCATAGTTTATCAAACAATGGTATTTTAAAATTTTCCGCCAGTACTCTTTTAACTCCAGTTGATTTATACAGTAGCATCTTTTATCACCATCAAGTTCAATAAATTCCTGTCTGGAAAAATCAAAGGGTTTGGAAAGGATATCTTCATAAAAATTCATCACCTCACTGATACGCTGCTGAATCCGATTACTGGCCAGCCTCATCAAATCAGTTCGTCCTTCCATCAATTCATCATCGATTTTATTGATATACTGCTTGAATTCATCGATATCCGACTGAAGAAAATATCGCTTTGAATAATCCAGGAACTCCACATATTCTTTAAATCCCCGGGCAGAAAAATCATCATTGATTTTTTTCTCGCTGTAATGAAGATTCTCCAGGCTCTGATGAATGAGCTGGGATAAAAATCTTTCCCGGTTCAGATCACTGGCATTGAGAAACAGGGTTGCTGCCACCGATCCAGCAATGAATAGCCTCAAACTTATTTTCATGTTAATTTCATCCTTCTTTATCTGGTGAAACGTTACTATTTTGGTATTGTAACAAAAAAACCCTGAATAGCCAACTTTTCTGTGATATTGAAACCGCTGTATCCCCGATATTCAGCTGATCAATGAAAATGAAATCCTACTTTTTGATTCCGGATCATCCATTGGGTAGTTTGAAGCATTGATCCACAATAGGATTTCATTCTGGATGCCAACCCCTTATTTATCTGTAGGTAATCCCGGTTGTCCAGATCGCGGTAATGATACAAGGATTGATGACCGTTGTTTCGCATTACCAGGAAATAGTCATGATTCAAACATCCCATTTTATCATCTCCGCAAAAATAGATATAGGGCCGGTTTTCTTTTAATAAGTCAATTCCCAAGGTATTGTTTATATAGGAAATGTTTAAAATTCCCATAATGGTAGGAAAAATGTCAATCTGACCGCCAATTTTTTTTATAATCCGGGGTTTTTTCAGCAATCCTGGACCATAGATAATCAAAGGGGTATGGAAAAAACACAGGGGCATATCATAGCGACTTTTTATATAGGTTCCGCTGTCTGCCACAAACACAAACAGTGTATTTCCAAACCATTTTTGATGTGCAGCCAGTTCCATGAATTTTCCCAGCGCCCAGTCTGAATATTCCACAACCCTGTATTTCATTTTATGACTTCGGGGTTTAAAGGCTATGTTTTCCGGAACAATATAGGGCGTGTGATTACTGGCAGTCAGGAATACAGCCAAAAATGGGTGATTATTGTCATTTAAACGGTTAATGAGAGGAATAGCTACTTCAAACATATAATCATCCGGAACACCCAGGGTGCTTAACACCCTGGCGGAGGGATAATCTTTTTCAGAAATAATTCGTTGAAATCCATTGGCCCTTAAAAAGCCACCGATATTGTCAAACTGATCATCATGAGTGGTAAAATAGATGGTCTGGTACCCCTGGCGTTTCAGGGTGTTGGAAAGACCATTGAAGGCCAACATAGAGACCTGCTTCAGAGGATTTTTGCGCATCAGCACCGGGAAAGAAAAGAGAGTGGAATATATCCCGCTATAGGTATGGGTTCCGGATGTGTATATATTATCAAAGGTATAGGACAAACGGGCCAGTCGATCGAGAAAGGGTGTTAATCCGTGCGGATTACCGTACCGGGACATGAATTCAGCAGACATGCTCTCCATGATAACCAGGACAACATTGACCCCAAGGGGAGTACCGGTGGTGATTACCTCCCGGGCAATGGGAGACGGATAGTCAGTTTTATTCGGTATATTCAAATATTCCTTAACCAGTTTAATGGCCCTTTCATCGGCCATCATTTGCAATTGAGGTGTCTCATGAGCCAAATCATCCAGCAGACTTCTCATCAGGGTAAAAACCGGATTCAATCCCAGCTGATTTGGGAAGGCGTAACTGGAAAAATAGGCAGTTCCCACTCTGATAGGTGATTTCACCGCCAGGCGACCCCTGATACCTGCAAACAAAATTACTGAAAAAATGATAAAAAAAACAGAGCGATTTAAGTAAAAATAAAGCTTTTTTGAAATTGGAACAGCTGTGTTTAACCCTCGAATCTTTTTTCTGATGCGGTTTAACAACAACCAGAATGAGATAACACTCAGGATAAAGGGAATAATGAATATCCAGTAGCGGATCTCCTGAAACACCAGTTTAAACATGAAGCCAGGGGAGTTCATCCAGCTGAAAACCGCAGTTGAAATGCGGGCATAAAAATGATTGAAGAAGGGAATATCAACCGAGCAAATACAAAAACCAATTGAATAAGAAAGACCGAGATAAAGAGATACCCATTTTATTAATCGGGACAGATCAAGTCCATTAACAAATGAAGCAGCACTCAGTACCAGAAAGGGAACCAACAGGATATAACAGGAGACAACAGTATCAAAGCGGAAGCCCATCAGGAAAGCCTTTAACAGGAGACTGATTCGATATTCCGGAAGAGATGACATCTGATCAAGGTTGGTGAGAAAAAGAATCAATCTGAAAAAAGTGAAGAATGCCAAACCGGTCAGATACACCGCAACCAAAAACCGGATATGTTCAGGAATAAAAATTTTTTTCATTTTAAATCACCCTTCTATCATATTATTCATATTTAAGTATCAGTCCCACGCCAACTTCCTCTATTTTTGCCACTTTGGAAAGAGCTATCTTAGAATGAAAATCTGTACAATGACAGGCATGTATGACCGGGGAGTTTAGTTTTTCAAGATAATCTAAAGTCTCTTTGAGTTGCTTTTTTGAAGGATTTTGTAAATGAAATCCCCCGATGATGTCGATAATTCGACTTTCCCGACATACCATTTTTGCATACTCGATGATATTACAGATCCCTGCATGTGAACAGCCGGTTATAATAACAAGTCCCTTTTTTGTTTTGCAGGCCAAAGCAGAATCTTCGAGCAAGTAGTCATCTATCCAGCCATTCCCCTTTTTCACTTTTCCAATTGATTTCAATCCTTCGAAATCATTTTTTTTCGGTATTTCTCCGAGATAAACCATCCTTTTTGTAATCCATACCGGAGATTTGCTTAACTTTATTTTTATCCACTTCGAAATTTCATCCTGATTAATCAATGATCCAATTTGCCACCTTTTATTTTTGGTTTTGGATAAAAATACATCAGGATGTGATAGAAGTGTCGGGTGTTTCACCTTGAAACCCTGCATAGCCCAGCAAAAATACAGTTGAATCAAAGAAATAAGCCCCCAGGTATGATCATAATGACCGTGAGATAAGACAATATTATGAATGTGCTGTAAATCGATATGCATTTTTTGGGCATTTTTTATGAATAAATCAGAATATCCGGTATCAAATAGTATCTTCTTTTGCTCAGCTTCAATAAAAAAACTTAAACCGGGTTCTCCACGGAAATCCGCATCAATTTGTGTCAGTGTATTATTGTCAACCAGGACCGTTAATTTTAGCATTTTTTCACCTACCCCATTCATGACAGAGAATGGCATAATGTATTTAATAAATATTTTATCACATAATATTCATTCAATATATTTAAAATGATAAAAACCTGAGATTTCTTAGGCCTTTAACTATATCAGAGATAGATCATTTTCCACAAAAAAATGGATAACTGAATAATGCATCAATTCAGTTAGCAGGAAGAGATAAGTGTATGAGTTACAATTTATTTTTTTTGACTGTTAGGACAAAATGATTTGATAAGGTTGTATACAGCTTGCCTTGAAATATATTGTCGATTTCTTTCAAACTTTTTAAGCCAAAAATAAAAGCTATGGCAATCGGATCGGCCCGGTAATCCGTATGCCCTTCATAAAAACCATATCTCATAATGTAATAAGGAGCCATCTCACTGAAATGAATACTGCAAAGTCTCTTTTC
>DAOWKX010000228.1 GCA_030639705.1 Candidatus Aminicenantota bacterium | reverse complement strand
GCCCCTTCAAACCGTTTCTGATCCAGGTAGGCATAGCCCATATCAAGCAGCACACCCTCGGGAATGGGCACAGTATATCCATAGCGGTTGGATAATTCACGATAATGGTTCTTGACATCTTTCAGTGACATGTTGTGAAGTTTACTCTCCGGGATTCGCCAGCCCCGGTAAAGCCAGCGAAGGCCATTGTAAATCGTGGCATGGACATTGGTCATGTGGTCATCATTCTCCGTGTAATCGAAATGCCAGATCAGTCCTTCCGGGGGATTTTGCTTGAGCAGCCGGTCAAATTCCCGATTGGCCTCAATCGAACTCCCGTCATCTGCAGATATGGAGAAGAACAGAAAACACTTGGTCAGGGAAAGATCTTTTAATTTAAATTTGGCTTTTTTAATAAGCAGGGAGTCATCCAGGTCAAATGGAGTGCTTGCCGTAATATAGACGGTAAACATTTCCGGAGCTTCCAAAAAGGTTTCCAGGCAAAATTGGGCACCGAAGGAGTGGCCGCATAAAATCCGGTAAGGAAGGATCCGGTAATTTTTTTCCACAAATGCAAACAACTCGTTTCTTAAAAAATTCCTGAACTTGCCTGCAGCTGCAACCAGAGGCATGTTGTTTACCCGGGTGGAAAGGAAATCACGTTCACGGTCGGTATTGATTATAGCCACCACAATCATCGGAGCTATATGGGATACCCTGGAGAGAAACTCCACCACTCCGCTGACATGGTGAAAATTCTCCTTGCCGTCTAACAAATACAATACCGGATAATGCTCCCGGGATTTTGAATAGTCTTTGGGCAGGTATATCCACAGGGACCGCTCTTCGTTGAGTGTCGTTGAAAAAACGTTGACAATCTTTCCCATAACCAATTGATCAGTCTGGTCTACTTTCCCTGCGTATAAGGACACCACCATGAGAATCGGGATCAGTATCCATGGTATACGGTTAACCAATCGATTCTGTATCATCGAACGCCTCCATATTTTCCACTCATTCATTGTAAAGTATCTCCATGCCTCGGTCAAGCAAATACGACCTTCAATACTTCCGGGAAACAGTTCTGGAAACCGGGGTAGAGGGGTTGGAGAAAATGTAGTTGATTTTATTGCAGGGGTGGTTTATTAATATACCATGAAAATACACACATATTTTTTACTGATCATTGTCCTGTTCATGTTCCTGATGCCGGGAAGTGTATCAATCCTGGCCCGGGAAAAAGTCGAATTAAAGGTCCAGAAAGTTACCGAAAACCTGCATTGTATTTCCAATGCCGGCGGCAACATTGCCGTTCTTCAGGCTGACCGGAAACTACTGCTGATAGATGCCGGCCATGCCCGCCTGGCCGATGATGTTGCGGAAACACTGTACGGGTTCAGCCCCTTTCCGGTCAAGATGCTGATCAACACCCACTATCACCGGGATCATACAGGCGGCAATCCGGTTCTGGGACAGAATGCCGTGATAATTGCCCATGAAAACTGCTACCTGTCGATGATGGCTGGCCTGCAGCCCGAAGAATCCCCGGCCGGTATCGGTATTCCATCGGGAACCTTTAAAACCGAAAAAGAAATTAAATGGGGGAATGAGACCATCCGGCTCATCCATTTCGGACCCGGCCATACCGGCGGAGACATTGTGGTGGTTTTTACCGATGCCAGGGTGGTACACACCGGAGACCTGTTCTTCAACGGTATTGCGCCCTATATTGATGTGAAAAATGGCTCTGATACCGGTAACTGGATCAAAACCATCCGCTTGCTGGCCAAAACCTACCCGGATTTTACAGTAATTCCCGGACACGGACCAATTACCGATATGAAAACATTTCTGAAATTTGCCGACTACCTGGAATACCTGAGACAAGAGGTGAAAAAAGCCATTGCGGCCGGAAAAACCCGGGATCAGGCCATGGAAACCGTGGATATCACAGCCTACAAACACCTGAAGGAACACGGCAACTTCATGACCCGCAAGAACAACATCGGCTGGATCTATGACGAACTCACCCGGAAATAGATCAAAAAATAAATCAGCTGTTAACCACTAAGGGCGTAATCTACAGCGGCCCGGGCATGGATGGTTGTGGTATCGAACAGGGGGATATTTCCTTCCTCCTGTTTGACCAGCAGGGGGATCTCGGTGCAGCCCAGAATAATGCCTTCGGCTCCCTGATCGGCCAGCCGGCCCATGATTTCCCAGTAGGTTTGTTTTGAAGTTTCGTGGATCTCTCCGATGGCCAGCTCCTCCACGATGATGCGGTGAACGGTCCGGATATCTGGTTCGGACGGAATCAATACCTTTAATCCGTGTTCCTGTTCCAGCCGCTGCCGGTAGAAGTTCTCTTCCATGGTGAAGCGGGTGCCCAGCAGCCCGATGGTTTGCAATTCCCTTATTTTGATCTGCTCGGCGGTTGCATCGATGATATTCAAAATTGGAATATTGATTTTTTTCTGAATGTCAGGGACCAGCTTGTGCATGGTATTGGTGCAGATGACCAGGAAATCAGCCCCGGCCCGTTCAATTGCCCGGGCCGCTTCAATCAAAATATCCCGGATCTCATCCCATTTTCCGGCTTCCATCAACAGGTCAATTTCTTCAAAATCTACGGAAAACATCACGCTCCGGGCCGAGTGAATACCGCCCAGCTTTTCCCGGGCAGTCTGATTGATGATCCGGTAGTATTCGGCCGAAGATTCAGCAGTCATCCCTCCCAGCAATCCAATGGTTTTCATATTTACCTCTGTCTTTAAGCCTACACGCTTTCAGTAGAAATATCAATCCCCAATTAAAAAGTTGCAATATCTTAACAAATATGTTAAGTTAATGATATGTATTGGGAAAAATTCTTATCTGCCTTTTCAGAAAGACCACTGATCCATTCTTCCATGCTGTCATTTTTCAACGAGCCCATTCATCATATTCAGGTACAGTTATCACGGTGGACAAAACAAGGTAAGCTTTCCCAGGTTCGCCGGGGATGGTATATCATCGAAGAACCTTATCGAAAAAAAGATTTGCCCTCTGCTTTTATAGCAAACCGGGTGGTTCACCCCTCTTACATCTCTCTGGATTGGGCGCTTCAATATTATGACCTTATCCCCGAGCATGTACCCAATCTGACTTCGGTGACCACAGAAAGGGGAATACAATTCAAATATAAAAATCGGTTATTTTTTTATTACTATATAAAGCCTACTTTTTTTTCAGGTTACTCAAATGTGCAAATCAATAATTATCTTATCACTTTAGCGAGTTCTGAGAAATCACTTATGGATAAAATATACCTTTTTATTCAATCCAACAGGTTTTCGCTGGCCTGGCTTAAAGAACTGCGTTTACAGAACATGGAGAATTTCGATCTCAATTTGTTTGAGTCCTTTCTGATGAAAACCGAGATGAAGGGATTGAAAGAAGCGGTAAAAGAGACAATACATTATATCAAAAGTGAGATTAAATGAAAGATATTGCCCTGCAGATTATTACTGATAAAGCCGATAACAAGCTGAATGTATTAAGGGAATATCTTCAGAATTACCTGCTCTTTTTAATGCAAAGGATCGGAATCGCTTCTGGGATCTACTTTCTGGGAGGAACAGCACTGAGGTTCTTATATCGTATTCGCAGGTATTCAGAAGATCTTGATTTTTCTGCCGGTGAGACCTGGGTGCCATATCACTTTGAAAGTTACATGGAGAAAATAGAGAGGGGCCTCGAGAAAGCCGGGTACAGCTGTATGGTCAAAATCAAAGATAACCAGGTTGTTCAAAAAGCCATTATTGGCTTTAATAATCTATTATCTGAAGCCGGCCTGGTACAAAAAAGAAAGCAGAAATTATCCATTCACATCGAAATAGATTTGAAACCGCCGCCTGGCTGGAACAGTAAAAAAACAGTCGTTGATTTATATATGCCGGTTTTACTTCAGCATTATGATCTACCCTCCATGTTTGCCGGTAAGCTTCATGCTGTTCTGACCAGAGAATATTCAAAAGGAAGAGATATTTTTGATCTATTCTGGTACCGGTCAAGATGGGGAAATATCCTTCCCAATTTCATCTTACTTAACCATGCACTCTCCCAGACTGAGAAAAATTTTGTTACCCTCACCGAATCCAACTGGTTGGAAATACTTTCTAAAAAGATCAATTCTCTGAACTGGAAACAGGTGATGAATGACGTTAATCCCTTTCTGGAATTTAAAGATGATTCTCTAACCTTCACAAAGGATAATTTATTGACTTTAATAGAACCAAAATGAACCAAATTCAGACAACATTTCCGGTTAGCAAAAATGATTAAAAAATTGTAAAAAAAATCTGTTTTTGTTATAAGGAATTGGAAGGTTTTCAAGAAATTGGGAGTCAGAAGACAGGAGATAGAAGGCAAAATGATCTTTTTACTCAACCTTAACCTCAACCCTCCATGTCAAATGTATCATGTTAAATGTCACAGGTAAAATAGAAAAAAAATCATGATTGGAAAGATAATATCACATTACAAGATTCTGGAACAGATCGGTGCCGGGGGAATGGGGATTGTCTACAAAGCACAGGATACCAAGCTGGACCGTCTGGTGGCTCTCAAGTTTCTGCCCAAACAGTTCAGCATCAACGAAGCTGAAAAAAAACGCTTCATTCATGAGGCTAAAGCCGCTGCAGCCTTAAACCATCCCCATGTCTGCCTGATCCATGACATTAAGGAACTCATTGTCAAGGCCTGTCCCTTGTCAAAAAAAATATTGAATGTAAAATAAAAATCCGCTATAATGTGAATCGGAAAAGACGTTTTTACCGTCAACAGGAGAAAAGAGGAGAACGATCATGAATACTGTATCAACCATTACATCAATCGTGGCTCCAATCCTTCAGCACCCTTTGTTCAAGGTTGGGTGTTATGTCATTGCTATTCTTACCATCATTATACTCAGCTATTTTTTTATAAAGAGCAGAAAAAAAACCAGAGCAGCACTCAAGGATAAAGAGATCATATCTGAAAGCCACCCCTGGACCACCGCTGTTGCCATAATCTTTGTTTTTTCACTATCTTTTGGGATCCTGGCCAATATCATGGACTGGAATAGACCGGGTAAAATAACGGTTCTGGATAACGGTAGTGTGATTACCGATTCCAAACTGTATTTCTCCCTGGGATCCAATACCGCAGCTGTCTACGATCAAAGCCAGACCATTATCCCTTCTATAACACCTGAAAAAGAAGAACCGGTCAAACTAAAATTTAAAGATTTTGGATTTGCCGAGACCGATTATGAATTAAAAATGGATCTGCCCCCGGAACCTGAAAAGATAAAAAAAATTCATAAATGCTATGGAAATCAGGAAAAGCTGGTATCCGAAGGAGTCAAGCCATTCATTGCCGAAGCCCTCAAAATCAGTGCCATACTGTTGAGCGCCCATGAATCCTCGGCCGAAAAAGAAAAAAAATTATACGCCTATGTAAAGGACCAGCTGGAAAAGGGACACTACGTGGTTGAAGAGGGTAAAATTAAAACCGATGAAAAAGGCATGGCCATCAGAAAAAAGAATCCCCTGAGCCAGTTTAAAATCAAATTGTCTAAATTCAAATTTGAAAACTTCCAGTATGATAAACTGCTGAAAAAACTGGATACTGAAAAAGACAAACTTATTTTAGAGTTTAAACACATAGAAGTCTTGGACTTTAAAAATATGTCCTTCCTGGATGGAATCCAACAGGAAATTGATAAACATATCCTGGGCAGTAAAAAATTATCCAAACATCAGAAAAAATTGATTGTTGAATCCGTTGATAATATCAAACAGCTGATCAAAAACCTCAAGGAACGGGACAACAAATCAAAAGATAGCAAACCAGATTAAAACCTATCCGGTAAAAGGATATTATACAATAATGTCAAGGCATGACCCTACCGGGTGGACTCGTTGCTATCACCCAATTTTGTTAGAG
>DAOWKX010000093.1 GCA_030639705.1 Candidatus Aminicenantota bacterium | reverse complement strand
TTGGAAAAAAGGTAAAAATCATCGAAGAATTTGATAAAAACCTTAAAAAGTTCATAAAACTGAATCCAAGCACACTGGTTGTTACCGGAGACCATTCAACGCCCAGTATAATGAAATCCCATTCCTGGCACCCCAACCCCTTCTTGATAAAATCACAATACCAGCGTCTGAATATGGAAAAAGGCATAAATTTCTCTGAAAATCAATGTGCAAAAGGAGTTCTTGGCCGATTTTATTCTATTGATATTCTTCCCTTAATGATGGCACATTCAATGAAATTTAAAAAATATGGAGCCTGATTCAATATCCAAACATCAATTGAACGCCAGGAGAGTCCATTTATCCATGTTTGACAAAAAAAAATTTATCTCGGATCAGAAATCATACCTTGCTTTCCTGGAAATGGAAAAGGGACTTTCAAACAATACCATTTATTCCTATAAACAGGAGCTCGAAAAACTCAAGCAATATTTTCAGAATAATAAAATTAATCATTCCGCTGTTTCCGAGCAACAGGCAATCCAATTCATTAAAACCGAAGCCATTAAGGGCATTGCCCTGGCCACGCAGTCTCATCTCATTTCTGCATTAAAAAGTTTTTACAAATACCTTGTTTCCGAAGGAATGATGGATCACAATCCTTTCGCCAACATTGAGTTTCCAAAAAAATGGAAAATCCTGCCGCATTATATGAGTATTTCCCAGGTCATCGCCCTGCTTAACACTCCGGATCAAACCAGACCTTTGGGTATTAGAAACAAGGCAATACTGGAACTCATGTACGGAACAGGATTAAGAATATCAGAGACAACAGAATTGAAACTGGAGAATATCTATGCCAGGGAAAGTTTTATCAGGGTGATGGGAAAGGGAAACCGTGAGAGAGTCATCCCCCTGGGAGATAAGGCAAAGAATTTCTTGGAAATCTATCTGAAGGAAATTCGGCCCACACTTCTCAAGAATAAAAACAACACCACTGTTTTTTTAAATCGAAGGGGAGAAAAATTGACCCGCCAGGGACTCTGGAAAATCATTAAAGGATATGGTCGACAACTGGGAATTGCATCAACATTTACTCCCCATACACTCAGACACTCCTTTGCCACTCATCTGATGGAAAAAGGAGCAGATTTGCGATCGGTTCAAATGATGTTAGGACATTCCAGTATATCCACCACAGAAATTTATACCTATTTGACAAAAGACAAAGTGAAAAAAATGTATGACCAGTACCATCCCCGGAGTAAAGAGTAAAAAAAATAGGGACAGAGACCATTTATTAATAAGCTTTTTACAAATAAAATAGTTTTTATTTTTGATACTATTTGTTAAAATTGTGACCGCGAAAATAATTATTCAAATTCTTCAGGTTTATCAAGAAAGTTAACAAGTTTCTTGGCCTTCTTCTTTAATTTTCTTAAGGCCTTGGCTTCAATCTGCCTGATCCTTTCTCTGGTCACCTGAAATTCCTGTCCAACTTCTTCCAGAGTATGTTCATTGCCATCTATTAAACCAAACCGTCTCTGAATCACTTTGGCTTCCCGTTCTGTTAATGAAGATAGGATTAGCTCAATCTGTTCTCTCAGATTCATCTGCGATACAATCTCCGGAGGAGAAACAGTTTTATCATCTTCCAGGAAATCACGGAGATGTGAATCGTCATCACCTACCGGGGTTTCCAAAGAAATCGGTTCCTGTGCGATTTTAAGTATTTTTCTAATTTTGTCAGAAGAAAAACCGGTTTCTTTGGCAATTTCTTCTTCAGTTGGCTCTTTTCCCAGCTCCTGAACCAGACGCCTCTGGGTTCTATTTATCTTATGAATGGTTTCAATCATATGAACCGGAATCCTGATGGTTCTCGCTTGATCTGCAATGGCTCTTGTGATGGCCTGTCTGATCCACCAGGTGGCATAGGTGGAAAATTTGTATCCCCTTTGATATTCAAATTTTTCAACTGCCTTCATCAGTCCGATATTTCCTTCCTGAATCAGATCAGAAAATTGCAGACCCCGGTTAATATATTTTTTGGCAATCGAAACAACCAATCTTAAATTTGATTCTACCAGATCATTCTTGGATAGCTCGATCAATCTCTGACCTTCTTCAATATCTGCACAGGTCTTAAAGAGATCCTCGGGATTTATTTCATATTTTATGTTCAGTTTATTCAACCTGGACTTATAGCTGGTTATTTCGCTCCTCAATTTTTTATAGGTTTCATTTCTTTTGGATAAACCATCCGATTCATACCTCAATTTTGAAATTCTACCCTGGACATGGTCATAATTTTCTTTTAACTGTTGTATCTTATTGATAAAGGTTTTTTTATGTTCATAAAGGATAGACATACTCTGAATCAAATGGGTAATTTCCAGCATTTTCTTGGCAATAATAAAATTGGACGCCTTGGAGACTTTCAGATTCTTCAGCTCTCTTTTATAACGATTCAGATTTTCAAACTGTATTAAAAACTTATCTTGAACCGCCTGCCTTTTGGATTCGTCATATAAATCTTCATTCACATCAATCACTTCATCAATGTCTTTTATTCCTTCCAGTACATCCCGTCCCAGTTCAATCACCGAATTCAAAACAATATTTGTCTTGGATAATGATTTAATGACCTTCTTTTCTCCACGTTCAATTTTTTTTGCAATCTTTATCTCTTCACTGCGGGACAATAGATTAACATGCCCCATTTCCCGCAGATATTGTCTGACCGGATCCCCGACAATTTCGCTCTTTTCATCAGACGTTTTCTGGGACCGTGATTTTGGAACTTTGACTATTTTGACTTCACTTTCCTTGAGATAGTGTCTTAAAAGCTTTATATTTTTTTTCAATATATCATCGCTGTCAAAAAGTTTAAGAATATAGGTACTCTCCACCATGCCAAAATTTTTTTTGGCTCGTCGCATAATGGATCTCAATTCTTTCTTATATTGGATTAAAAAATCATTGTACAACTTTAGTCTTTCCGGTTTCAGGGTCGGTTGAGATCGCTTCAGTTTAATATCAATGTTTGCCAAAAGAGACATGATTTCCCGTTTTTGCTTTAAAAGATGATTATCTTGTAAAAATTGATTGAAATCTTCATTCTTCAATTCTCCATTATTACTCTTGGCAATCTTGACCAATTCATCGATAACCGGATCGGAAATATCAATTTTTTTGTTATTTTTTGATATTTTATCTTTCGCTTTGGGTTTTTTTAATGACTCTCCTTTATGCTTGCCTTGTCTCAACCGTTTTTCCTCCGCTAAATTTATGCCTTTTTCGTACAAATTGATTTTTCAGCACCATTAATTGATTCACTTTATTAAAATCCCCATCCCGCTCTGCAATCCTGATTTCCTGATTTAACTCAATTGTTTTCCGTTCATTCAACGTGTTCTGAAAACTTAAAAAACTGGCCTCGATGTTTTCTGCTATTTTCTGTCTGTCTTTTTTCAAACTTTCACTGGATAAAAATATCCGATTAAACCTGGCTTTCTCGGACTCATTGATTTCTGATGCTATTTTTTGATAATTAATCTGATTTGTTTCTTCATCAAAGTTATTAAAAATTGCCATGATGATATTTTTCGATGAAAGTACTGATAAAATTTCTTCGGTAAATAATGCCTTTATCTCTTTAATAAACTCCGGTTCCAACAAAATCGATTCAATAAACTCCTTTTCATCGGTTTTAATCAAAAGCGGTCGATTTGCGGCATCATCACGCTTTTCTGATGCCCTATCCAGGTTTATCATTTTTGGCTCAACCTTTAAAAAATCAGCCGCCAACTGCTTATATCCCTCCCGAATCATCGGATCTTCAATCTGATTCAAAAAATACCTGACTTTTTCAAGGGCATTCCTTTTTTTTTCCGGAACATTTAAGGAATAGTCTCGGGAAATTTTATCCAGGATGAATTTAAAACCCGGCATTGCACTGTCAATCAGCTCTTTAAATGCTTTTTTTCCTTTGTCTCTGATGAAATCATCCGGATCCTTGGCAGACCTTGTGCTCATAATACGGGGATTTATATTCTGTTGAAACATTTTCTCAATTCCCCGCAGGGTAGCAGAGACACCAGCCGTATCCATATCATAAAACATATAAATCTCATCGGAAAATCGTTTTATCAAATTAATCTGTGTTTCGGTCAAAGCCGTGCCCAAAGATGCAATCGCATTTTCTATTCCATTTTGATAAAGTGAAATCATATCAAAATATCCTTCCACCAAAATCGCAACTTTTGTTTCCCGTATTGACTTTTTTGCCAGATGAAATCCATATAGATGTTTCCCTTTTTTAAACAACGGTGTATCGGGAGAATTTAAATATTTGTTGGATTCATTGAATAAGGTCCTGCCCCCGAAAGCTATAACAGATCCCGATTCTGAAAAAATTGGGAAAATAATCCGTCCACGGAAACGATCATAAATACGCTTGTTGTCACTCTTTATCAATAAACCCAGTTGAATTGCCTTTTCAATATCACACTTTTTTTCATCCAGATATAAATAAAGAGCATCCCATTTATTCTCCGCATAACCCAGGGAAAATAAATGCATTGTATTTGCATGGATTCCTCTATTGCTCAAATATTCAATCGCTTTCTTATCCCCGGTGGAACCATTCAGATTCTTTCTAAAAAATTCATTGGCTATTTCATTGATTTTTATATACTCGTCCTTTTTTATGATCTTTTTATAATCCGGCTTCTGGACTGGAATATTAAATCTCTCGATTAATAAATTCATGGCCTCCGGGAAACTGATATTTTCCATCTCCTGGACCAGGGTAAAAATATCACCAAATCGGTTGCATCCATAACAACTATAGGTATTTTTTTCAGGCATTACAAAAAATGATGGTGTTTTTTCTGTATGGAATGGACAAAGAGCCTTAAAATATTTCCCGGCTGGTTTCAGGTTCACATACAAAGATGCAACGTCTACAATGGAGGCACTTCTCTTTATTTGATCCTTTATATCCATTTACTTCAAAATTTCACATCACAAACAATAATATGCCATAAATTACACATTTTTTCAACCTCAAAAGCCTATAATTCTATCTTTTTCACCATAATTCGGATAATGTATCGAGAACCGCTTCTCAAATCCAATAAAAAAACACTAAGAAACCGCAACACCCTCTTTTCATTATCTCAGCAGTTTTGTATAATGTAAATAAAGAAAAAATGGATGTTTGATCTTGTTTTTCCAAAAAGTAAAGGTAACCAAAAAAATATTTGTTTCAGCAGAGACAGGATTCGGTGTTTTCAAAGTATCACTGGCCGAATCCCGGGACAGCAAAATAATCATTGGTAATCTTTTTAATGTTAAAGAGGGAGATTTTCTTGAAATAGAAGGAGAAAACATCTTTCATCACAGATTCGGCGAGCAAATCAAGGTATCCGGTTTCAAATTCATTCAACCTCAGGATACCGATGGGATCGAGAAGTTTCTGTCACTCCGAATAAAGGGGGTGGGACGGAAAACAGCCAAGAAAATCGTCAATGCCTTCGGAATCGATACCCTTAAAATACTGGAAATCAATCCGGAAAAATTATCAGAAATAAAAGGAATAAAGAGATCCATTATTGCGGAAGCGAAAAAGAGCATTCAGGAAAATAAAATTTTACGCAATCTGACCGTACAATTATCTCCCTATGGCATCGGGAGTGAAACCATTTTTAAAATCTACAGGGAATTTGGAGATGAAGCGTTTGAAATTACCCAAAATAATCCCTATTGTCTGATCAACAAAATCAAAGGGATCGGATTTAAAATTGCTGATACCATTGCCAGGGGATTTGGAATTCCCAAAAATAATCCCCTCAGAATCAGCAGCGGGATCGATTTCATTTTATCTCAATATGAACAAAATAACGGAGATCTCTATTCATTTGAAGATGATATCATTGAAAGAAGTTCTTCTCTGCTGGATGTTGATACAGACACAATATTGCAGGAAATAGAAAACAAGATCACCAGAAATGAATTGAAGCGGGAAGCCATTCCTGAAAATATCATTATAACTTATAAAAACTTTTTCATTGAAAAAAATATTGCCGAGTCCCTCTACCGGTTAGCAACATCTCCAAATGCATCTGAAAAATTCTCATTTAATTTCGATCAAATTCACAGCAAACTGGCTGTTCAGCTGAGCGATGAACAAAAAGATGCCATTCAATCAGCTATAGAAAATAATTTTACCATTATTACCGGTGGACCCGGAACCGGAAAAACCACTATCATCAGAGCTATTATCGAAGCATTTATGGCCGAGAGCAAACGTGTCCTGATTGCGGCTCCAACCGGAAGAGCAGCCAAACGAATTGAAGAAACCTCTCATTATCAAGCTTCCACAATACATAGGATGCTGAAAGTAAATCCTGAAACCAAAGAATTCTACCATGATCAACACAACCCTCTGATAGCAGATATGATTATTGTTGACGAATTTTCCATGGTGGATGTGTTTTTATTTTATTCATTACTCAGGGCCTTAACCAGACAAACCAAACTTATTATTATCGGAGACAAAGATCAATTGCCCTCAGTCGGTCCCGGAAATATATTGAGAGACATTATCAATAGCAATTATTTCAATACGATCTATTTAAACAGAAATTACAGACAAACCGAGAACAGCCTGATTATTGAAAATGCTTACAGAATTAACAATGGTGAATCCCTATTGTTTAAACCCTATTCCGATTCCCTTGATTTTGTCTTCATCAATGTCAAAAATGAACAGCAGGCCAGGCAAAAAGTCATTCGAATTATTGACTTTCATAAAAACCAATACCAGGCCAATTCAAGCGAACTGCAGGTTTTAGTGCCCATGTATCGGGGAGATGCAGGTATCGATAATCTAAATAAAAAAATCCAGGATCAATTTAATCCAGGCCCCCACCCTTTTCACAGGGAAAAACCGGCCTTTAAGAAATTGGATAAAGTGATGCAACTAAAAAACAATTACGAAAAAGAAATCTTCAACGGAGAAATGGGGATTATTGCCGATATCAACAAAGAAAATCAAAAAATAGTGGTTGATTATGACGGTTATCTGGTGGAATATGAAAAAGACGAAATGGATGAATTATCTATGGCATATGCGATTTCCATCCATAAATCACAGGGTTCTGAGTATGATATCGTTATTCTGGTATTATTGCCATCACATACAATCATGTTAAACAGAGAAATATTTTATACTTCGGTAACCCGGGCGAAAAAGAAAATTTTCCTTCTTTCAGACGAAAATACCATTCACAGAACCCTGATGAACTCTTCACCACGTCAGAGAAAAACATTGTTGCCAATAAGGCTAAAATCAATTTTTGAATCCACAAAACCGGATTGAAATGATTTCATATCAGTGGTAAAATGGATTCATGAATCAATGCAGTAAAAACCCGGTTATCAAATTCATCAGAATCATACTGTCTCTCTTTGTCATTGGCCTAGGAATTTACTATAAAAACTGGCTGGGTCTTATTGGGATATTTACCTTAATCTCGGCATTTACCGGAAGCTGCCCCCTTACCATAAACCTGAACAGAAAATCCCAGCTCCCCTGAAAAAATATATATCATATATAAAACAAGGTTCATTAAGAGAATTGTTCTCTATTTCTAAGATTGAACAGGTAAAAACAGGGGTTGCCTAAACGTACCGGTGGATACAATCAATGATTTTTTTCTGTTTATCAGGTTCGAGATATGGATACATCGGTAGACTGAATATTTCTTTGCAGACTTTTTCACTAACCGGAAAATCACCTGGCCGATAGCCTAAATGAGAAAAGGCTTTCTGCAAATGGAGGGGGATCGGGTAATAAATCGCACTGGGTATCCCCTCTGTTTTTAAATCCTCTATGATCTTATCCCTTCGGGGATGCAATACCGAATACTGTGCCCAGGCAGAAATATTGTGTTTTTTAACAAATGGGATTCTTACATAATCTTTTAATCCAAGATTATACCTTTCTGCTACTTCCTGTCTTAATTCAATTTCTTCACTAAAAATAGTGAATTTAGCTAATAAAATGGCTGCTTGAATTGTATCCAGTCTTCCATTTATTCCTACCCGGTCATTTTCATATTTGTATGATCCCTTACCATGAACCCGAATAGAAATCAGTTGATCAAACATTTCCTTATCATCTGTAAAAATCATGCCACCATCACCATATGCACCCAGTGGTTTGGCGGGGAAAAAACTGGTCGCTGCAATATCTGCCAGAGAGCAGGTTTTTTTTTCTTTATAAGATCCCCCAAAACTCTGAGCAGCATCCTCCAAAACAAAAAGATCATATTCCCTGGCAATTGAACAAATTTCATCATAATCAACTGCCTGGCCAAAAATATCAACGGGAATTATTCCCCTTGGGTTTAATTTCCCTTCACTTTCAACCTTCCTGACAGTGGACTCCAGTTTTTGCGGATCCATATTATAAGTGTCAGATTCGATATCAACAAATACAGGTGTGGCACCCAATAGCTGAATAACTTCTGCAGTGGCAATAAAGGTAAACGGGGAGGTAAAAATAGCATCCAGAGGACCAATTCTATTAGCAAGCAGTGATATCAATAGTGCATCGGTTCCACTGCCAACACCAACAGCATACCGAATAGCCACATAATCTGCCAGTTTCCTCTCCAATTCTTCTATTTCAGGCCCCATTATGTAACGGCCATGATCAAAAACTTTCATGATGTTTTCTTCGATCTTACTTCGAATCCGTTTTTGTTGAGCTTCAAGATCAATGAATTGCATGTTAGCCTCCGACTTTTTCGCTTACCCACATTCCTTTTTTTTCATATCTCCGTAAACACTTTTCACATTCTGTGTTCTCATTAGAATGCGGATCGGTTGTGAGATCCAACCTGGTCCCGCAGGCACACATCCATCCTTTAATATGTCCGGGAACACCCAAAACCAAAGCAAAATCAGGAACATCACTGGTAACCACTGCTCCAGCACCCACAAAAGCATATTTTCCGACAGTCAGCCCGCATACAATTGTAGAATTCGCCCCCAACGTAGCACTCTTTTTTATCAGGGTTTTTTTATAAAATTCAGAACCCCTCTGGGGAAATTCAGATCGGGGGTTTGAAATATTGGAAAATACCATTGATGGACCACAAAAAACATAATCTTCCAGAATAACGCCCTCATAAACAGAAACATTGTTCTGAATCTTAACCTGATTTCCGATAATCACATTATTACCAATATTTACATTTTGACCTATAGAACAATTAGTCCCGATTTTTGCACCACTTTGAATATGGGAAAAATACCATATTTTGGTTCCCGAACCGATTTCAACATCATCATCGACAAAACTGCTTTCATGGACAAAATAATTCTTCTTCATTTCGACTCCTTAAGCAAATAGAAGCTAAACCGCTGATGCATTGGAAATTTCAGGCGCCGGTTTGCAAACTCTTTTCAGCCATTTCCAGAATTTTTAATACCCTCAATCCTTCTCTTCCATCTGTTTTCGGAAGCTTTCTGGAGCTCACACATTCACTAAAATGAAGCAACTCTTCTTTAAGGGGCTGTCCGGGAACGAAATCAACGGTAATGTAATCAGCTCTATGAACAACCGGTATTTTTCCATCTTCCAGTTTAATCTCATGGGGATAAATGAAAAGTTTCTCTTCACTGATATCATCAAAAACAGCCATCTTTTTCGATCCCACTACAACCAGCTTTTGTTCTTTGTACGGATGAAGCCAACTCACAAACAAATGGGCTTTCACACTATTTTCAAATTCAAAAATCGTTATGGTCGTATCATATATTTTTTTATTAACGTAAGCTCCACCAACAGCATATATCTTTTCAGGTACTTTATTGCCCATCAACATCAATATCAATGAAATATCATGGGGAGCAAAACTCCACAACACATTTTCTTCGGTTCTCAATTTTCCGATATTTAAACGGTTGGAGTAGATGTAACGAACATCTCCCAATTCCTTTTTTACCACTAACTCTTTCAATTTAATGACTGCCGGGTGATACTGCAATATATGGCCCACCATCAGGATTCGATTATTTTTTTCTGCTATTCTTACAAGTTCCTCTCCCTCTTTTACAGTAAGGGAAAGTGGTTTCTCAACCAGTACATCTTTTCCGGCCAATAGAAATTTTTTGGTTATAGAATAATGCAAAATCGCCGGAACCGCAATGACGACCGCCTTTACTTCAGGATTATCAATGATTTTTTTTTCATCGGATATGAAATTTATGTCAGGAAAATCCACTTTTAATTCTGCGGTGATCTTTTCAGATTTATCTAAAACCGAATGCAACAAGCCAAGTTGATAGAGATTTCTTAAATGGTTCTTACCCCAATAACCAGCCCCAATTAAGGCAATATTTCTTTTCATAATTTCCAGATCTTATTGATATTTGCTTTTTTTTTCAACTTAAGCTTCCGCTATTATCATTTTTGCAATACTAATTTAGAAAAAAAATTTTATTCAAAAAACTTTAGCAAGTAAAAAATAATATCTCGATCTAATATAAAACAAAACCGCACATTTTGTCAATAATTCCCACAAACATTTCAAGCTTTAATTTAATTTTTTAAATTTAATAATTGAAATATATGATTCTTTACATCAAAAATTGTCATATTCTCTGGTACCAATTCAGGCCTGGTGGTAAAAAAGAAAGCATTGTCCTTTGAATGCATCCCTTTAAAATGGGTTCTGCCATACTCCGACTTTTTTTTCAACCCCCCCTTTAAATCATACCCATACTGTGATTGCAAAATAATATCCGGAGCACTATCCAGCAGATCATGATCATATATTTCTTCTTTAAAATAGACTTTTTTAATCACATTTGTTGACCCAATCTGATAGTTTTCAAAAAGCTGTTTCAGTTCCTGTCTGATCCGGTTATAATCATTTTTATTTACCCTGCCTTTGGGGAACCTGTCTTTTAAATGGATAAAAATCCGGGAGGGATCCAGAGCAAATGCGGTTGAATCACTGGTAATTTCAGCTAATGATGTCACTTCACTGGTTTCGGTACTGAAAAATCCGTTTTTTCTCAATATGGGATTGATATATACTTCCTTTTCAAGCCCAACAAAACCATGGTCTGAAAGCATGATGAGTTCGAATTCATCCTTCCCTTTTATTTTCTCAAAGAATTCCCCGATGATCCCATCAATCTCTTCATAATACATCCTGAATTCATCATGATATTGATGATTACTATCCGCATAAGCATCATACAAAAAATGATGCAACCGATCGGTTCCAGTGATGGTGAACATAAACAGATCCCATTTTTCTTTATTCCAGAAAAAATCAGCCACCTGTTTTCGAACCTTCAGTGTATAATGCAAATCGGAAAGCAATTCCATTTTTTTATCCTTGCCTTTGGTGGCATCAACATCCACTTCATAGCCATATTTTTCCAAAACTGGAAAATAGTATTCAGGATAAACTGCTCTTTTTAAATCCGGGACGACAAACCCAGAAATCAAAACACCTGGTATCTTGCGGGCTGGGTAAGTTGAGGGAAGATTAATGATAACAGATCGCATTTTTCTCTCCCCCAGTTCATCAAAAAAGGGTGGAATCTTTAAATCTCTAAAACCAGGGAAAGTATATTCATAGCTTCTCTTTTTCAGATCTACAAAGCCGAAGATACCATGTTTGCCAGGATTTGCGCCGGTCATGAAACTGGACCATGACACCGAGGATATTTCCGGAAGGGTAACACTCATGGGAACCATTTTGCCTGTTTGTAGGATTTCCCGTACCTCGGGCATGACACCCTGATGAGAAAACTTTTCCATTAAATCAAACGGAACCCCATCAATACCAATAATGACTAATTTTTTATTCGCCTTTTTAAAAATAATGTTCTACTCCTGGCTTTGTTTTAGAGTAATGATAAAAGAGATTCCTCAGCGATTTAAAACCAGATACTTTTTTGGAACGATCAATTTACTGGAAAATTTTACATTTGTCAACATGATAATGGCCCTCTCTCTATCAGGCAATTCTTCATAAAATATTCCTTCCCAGCCATCAAAATCCCCCTCATCTATAACAATCCTGTCCCCTCTTCTGAACATCTCTATCCCCTTATTCATGATCACAACCCCTTCATCTTCCCTTGATTGAATATCAACTATGCGATCATGACCAATGGTCCACAAATAATCCTGGTTTCCCAGAACCATTTTAACACCCCGGGTATATTTTACCTTATGGTAGAATTGATCTATAGAAAACCGGGCAAAAAGATAGCCACCAAACAATGGGGATATAACATCTATTTTTTCTTTGTTCCTTTTAACTTTTTTATTATAGACAGGAAGATATACTTCAATTCCAAGTAATTTTAGATTTTTTTTTGCAATAAACTCCTGTTTTGGTTTGGTATTCACTATAAACCAGGAATTGTTCGCCTCTGCATCCATTTTTTGAATTCTAAACCATATTCACTTTAAAGTCAATCCAACTGATTGGAGGTGGAGACCCGTAATCTTAATAGATAATATTAATAATTAAACCAAAATATATGTTATAATGGATTTCAATGCTCTTCTTCAGACAAAATTCATCAACTATCCAATGGCCAAAAGGAGGACAGATTCATGACTGCAGAGAAAATGAAATTTAAAAAAGAAGTCAATCCAATCGTCTTGCAAAATGGAATCTTTGTGGCAGGACATCCCAGAAGCGGAACCTCTCTGGCTTGCCAGTTACTGGAAAGTGCGGGTGTTCATTTTCTTTCTGATCTGGCAGCAGATGAATATAACAAAGAGGGCTATTTCGAACTTTCGACTGCAAAGGAACTGGAAAAAAAATTAATCGAAAAGGCAATGACAGAAGAAAATGTGGCCGAATTGAATAAAATCATTCGGGAATTAAATCAACCGAAAGGGTTAACCGGCCTTAAGATTGTCCATATACCTTCGATTTTTTTTTACCGCCATATTGCCAAGAAAATCCGGGCGGTATTTATCTTCAGGAATCCCAGCGATACCAAATCCAGTATTTTAAGGCGGGGGATATCAGAGTTCAAACTGAGCTGGTTTGATAACAATAATGCCCTGGTGGCAGCCCATGAAAACATTCCAAAAAGTATTGTAATCAGCTATGACTCCTTGATCGAAGGGAAGCAAAGTGTGGCCAAGGCCTTTAAAAAATTAGGATTCAACCTAAAAATGGATACGATTAAAAAAGGCTATCAGACTCAGAAGAACAGCCAGCTTATTTTGACCGCTGACGAAGAAAAATTATATCACTTATTAAAAAAACTTGAAAAAAAAAGTTTGAAATGAGGTGAGATTGTGCAAAAAAACGAAAAAATCGAAATAATCGATGATCAAGCCAATCATATATATTCAAACCTGATTTCCTTTAATGTCAATCCGGAAGAGGTTTGTATGGGACTGGGAATCAGGACGGTAAAAGACCCCAATACCGTTGATCTTCAAACCTATGTTCACCTGACCATTCCCCATTTCTTGAGGTTTGCGGATGCAGTCAGCAAACAGGTGAATTTATTGATGGAAAAGGGCGTCATCTCCAGAGAGCCTGCCCAATAATCCATACAAACAGTAATATTGGCCTGATTTCAAGTTTTAATCCAATTGAAATCTGGGGAATTTTCATGAGAATCAGATTTTAAAATCCTTTGATTGAAACAATGAATACAAAGTGGGAAGAAGTGATTTGGCCAGCGGATTTCCACTAATATGGTGAACTGTTCTTGGAATGTACTTTTTATACGCCCTTTTTCTTTTTTTAATGAGCTGAAAACCAAAAATCCCCAGAGCTTTAATATTTCTTTGCAATGCGGTCAGGTATAATTGTTCACGGTTGATCCTATTTCCCGCCTCTTCAAAATAATCAAAAAAAATCTCTCTCTGAGCATTTAAATCCAGGTAGGAATCAAACGCAAAAGAAACCATATCATAATATTCAGGACCGATCAATGAATCCTGAAAATCCAAAAGATAAATATTCTCCTGATGGTACATCATATTACGGGAATGAAAATCACGGTGTAAAAAGCACTTTGAATTTGTTATCCGGCTTACAAGGGAATTAATTTCTTTTTTAAGGGTATCAAAGAGTGATGCGGTTTTAAAAAAATTCCTGGAAAAATGGGTTAAAAAAAAATCCATTTCCCGGGTCATCCGTTGCTTATCCAAACTGGATTCGGAATGGGTCACAGAAATCTGCCTGATTTTAAATAAAATATCCGCTATGCGGGTTATTAAATCTTTTTGTCTGTCTCTATTTATTCTGGGAAATATTTTTTGAATCGATTCGCTTCCCAGGTCTTCCTGAATAACAACCCGGTCATCAATAATATCAACAATCCCGGGAACTGAAATGTGGTGCTGTTTATAAATATCTGTAAAATGGATGACTCTTGAAATCTCATCTTTATTTTCTGAGGGATACACCATGGCAACAAATGTCCCGTAATCAAAAAAAACCCGATAAAAATCTCTACTGGATGCATCCCCTCTAATTTTATGAATCTTTCTTATATTATTGATTTTTTTCTCAAGATATTCTTTCATTCAAATATCTCATTTACCATATTACTGATGAAACTTCAATCATGAAAATCAAATCAAAAACAACCTGAACTTAATTAATGGACCTATTTAGAATTCCTGAGGTTGAAAATGAATTTAAATTATCATATACTGAAAGTGAGTGGAAAAGGAAAAAAAATCAACTGAAGCCAATTTGAATCCCGCAAAAATACAAAGCAGAAGAATCTTTGGTCTGCCAAAAGGAGGCAAAATGAAAAAATTTCTTTTCACATCATTGATACTATTTTTATTTCTGGGTACATTATTATTTTCAAATGAGAAAGAAATCACTTTTTTAAAAGTAGAAAAACCCTCGAGTGCAAAAGAAGGGAAATACAGGCTTTTAATTGATCTGAATAAGGTTGAAACAATTATCAGTGATTATAAGCTGGATGGTTTAACCGGTTATATTGAGTTTGCCGATGCCAAGGATCTGGTTCAAGCCCGCCTGGGGAAAATTGAAAATGGAAAAATCAAGTGGCTTCATAAAATCGTAGAAAATCAATTTCTCTCGGTAAAATTTCATAGGTCTTACTACAAAGAGATTGTGGAGAAAACTGAAGCAAAGTCAATGGAACCCGGCTACCAGATTCTTTTAAGTGATGCCAACACCCAGGTGGTTCTCAAAGGATATAAAATAACTTTCTGCGAATTACCGGATCTCATCGTAGATTTGACCTATCCGGTAAAGATTGTTCCCGGTCAAGCCTTAAAAGAGGACCTGTCAATAACCGTGAAAAACAATGGCGCACTGATGGCAAAAAACTTTGATCTGGATCTGATTCTCTCTAAGGACCAACACGTTCCTCTTAAAAAAGCCCCCTATATGGAAGTGTTTCAGGAAGACGGTCTGCTGAAAAACGGAAGGAAGACTATTTCTCTGCTTAAGCCTGGAGAAAAGCAAATCATGCGCCTGGCTGATCCGGTGATCATTCCTAAAAACATTCCTCCCGGTAAATATTATTTGAGTGCCATAATCGATTCGGGAAATGCAATCAAAGAATTCAATGAAAACAACAATATTTTTATGGGGTTTATCATTGTAAATGTCAGAGAACCCCGAAAAATCACCCTTGATCTGGTTAACACAGAATTGATATTCGAACCTTCCAGTTATGGTCTTCAAATTTTAAGCCATGGTATTATGTTGTCTGATGGAAAAGACTGGCGTAAATGCAGGATAAAAGCCTATCTATACCAAATAAAACATGTTGGCTGGAAAGATATTCACTGGGAAATTAATACCATAGACAGAGGAGTATGGGAAATAAGCGGTGCTCAATTCTGTAAAACTGGAGGGAAAGCCGCGGAAATGAAGATTAAAATGGAGGTTTCAGGAGGCAGCAAATTTACATTACCCGCCAGATTTAAACTATCTCTACCCAAAACAAAAATCATATATGAACCAGCCACTAAAAAAATGAGTGCCCTTAGTTCAGGTAATCAAATTATCTATATACCTTTCTGGAAGGTCTGTAAGCTAGGACCGCAAATCTATCAATTTAAAAATGCCATCTGGAAAAACTTTTTTATAGAAGTAAACACCCAGGAGAAAAAGGTTTACCGCGTTTCCAACGGCCATTTCTGCAAAGCAGGCGGAACTATGGAACCCATACCCATTGAGGTTATGGTTGAGGAACAATAAAACTGAATAATTCTTAAACAGGCCTATTTCTCGGGAGTTTACCATCCCGGGAGGAAATTTGATGAAAGCTGTATTTATTCTTCATTTTTCCGGTTTCATAATCCAGCTCAGAACCCAAAACCGAATGGGGAATTAGATAAATAACCGTCATCAGAATGACAGCACCCAGTACCCACCATTTGCTCTTTTTCTTCAAGAAGAAAGCAATAACCCAGAATGAAAACGCGAGAAGCACTTTATTATCAGTCAGATCAAATCCAAAGGGGAAACCGGTCCACCAATCTCCAAAGGCATATTGCTGAACAATTGGGCCAAAAATCAAACCTCCGATAAAAATAATAACCAGCGTCGAATTAACCAGCCAGTAATAATGACCCTCTTTGCGGAGAGCTTCCATGCCGGTTCGGATTGAAAAAATAATCCCTAAAAACATGAAAACAATGTGAAGGATTAAAAAAACAGATGGAACCTTTCCTTTAAATCGGGCTACCAGGCTTTTCCCCTGGTTGATGAGAAAATTCTGGTCTTTGATATGTACCCGGATGCTGTATTCCACTTTACCGGCAACCGGATGCCCGGGAATCTCTGCATTCAGGCGGTTTCCCTCTCTGCTCATTTCTATTTCAGTCCACTGATCTTTGGTATGATAGCGCCGGTAATTCAAATAAGCCCTGACATCAGAGTCTTCTGCTATTAGGGATACCGGCATATTTTCAAAAGCAGTATAACTTCTAAGTAATCTGTATTTGATCGACTTTCCCCCCAGGTTCTCCATTCCCCGGACTGGATGAGTGGGACCGGTGAGTCTCTGAAAAATCCCGATTAGCAAGGATAACAAAATTGCCAGAAACCACAATAGAATCAATTTTCGTGTTTTCATGTTTATATTAAAAAAGAATTATAATATCAGGGCAGTGCTTGAGTCAAGGGCTCTTCATTGAATTTTTCATAGAAAATAAAATTTATTCTCCGGAAGATCATATTTTCACCCGAGCAATCAAAACCTGTTCCCTTGAGGTATAGATCCCGGATTTTTTGAGCTTTGCCCAAAATGATATTGACTTATTGTTTCAATGATATAAAATAAAATGGTATGCGTGGATTAGGTGAAATTTTAAAAAGAGAACGCGAAAAAAAAAATATCAATCTGGAAGAAATTTCCCTGAAAACCAATATAAGCGAAAGAATACTCCGTGCGCTGGAAAACAACGAATTTCATCACATACCCGGAAAGTTTTATTTTAACAATTTTTTAAAAAGTTATTTGAATGCCATCGACCTGGATGAAGATACATTTTTTAAAAACCATAAAGATTCAATCAATGGTGTGGTACATGAAAAAAACGATATTCCAATTGTTTATTATAATAAAATAAGATACTCAAGATTTAAAAGAAAAAGAATATTCCTGGGTGTTCTGTTTTTGATTATAACCTCAATAGTCTTGACCTATCTGTTTGTCGATAATAAAGAATGGCTAAGCAGATTTTTTCAGGATCAACCAAAATCAAATATCATCCCTGAAACCGGTATGATCATGAATTATGAAGATGAAGGTATTCGTCCAGATTTTTATCCCATAAACATTGAAATAGAAGCCCGGCTGGATTGCTGGATTCAAGTATATAGAGGCAGAAGAAAAGTTGTTGAGCGAATATTAAAAAGCGGAGAAAAGGAACGTATCAACGGTTATGAATTACTAGTCACTATTGGCAATCCCTCGGCCGTTAACATCAGTGTGAATGATATTATGGTTGAAAAATATAAAGACCGGGCCCGTCCGGTTAAACTCCATCTAACCCCTCAAAAATTAGAGTCCTTTTTCAACAAATGACAAAGCTGGTTTCTAAAAATCCAATGGTTTATAAAATTGTCGATGGAGAAGTCAGTACTGAAATATATGATTTGCTCTTTTCAAAACAGCTTCCCCTGACCGAGGAAGAGTATCTTGAGATCCTGGTATTTTTATTAAAGAAAGACGATTTGAAACCCAAAGCCCTAAGTATACTAAAAACCATTCCCGAATTCGTCAAGCCTCAATATGTTGAAAAAAAAGACGCCAATCACAGAGTGGCCTATTACATCCTCTATGAAGCATTGTCCCAAGGAAATTCCAACATCGTAACAAAAATTATTGTCAACCAAGCATTTCCCGTTGAATTTTTACTGAAAATCGCAGAAACCGGAAACACCTCGATGTTAGAACTGTTACTGGAAAATCAAATCAAATTGATTGCCTATCCCCAGATACTGGATAAGATGGAGCAGAATCACAGTATAAGTAATTTTATCAAAGGAAAAATTGGGGAACTGAGAGATTTTTACCTGAAAGAAGAAAAAGCAGCCGAAATTGCTCAAGAGGATGTGATTGAAAACATCCAAGAATTGGTTAAAAAAGAGGACCAATCTTCTGAAGATGAATCAGACGAAATTTCTTTTGAAGAAATTCAAGAAAAAGTGGTCACCACCTTACAACGAATCAATGAATTATCCGTTCCTGAACGGATCAAACTGGCCCTCATCGGTACCCGAACAGAACGAATGATTTTAATAAAGGATTCCAATAAGCTGGTGGCAATCGCAGTACTGGAAAGCCCAAAACTCACAGAGGATGAAGTGGTTCTGATGTTGAGAGACAGAAGTATTGCCCAGGAAATCATCTCCAAGATTGCCAATAACAGAAAGTGGAGTAAAAATTATAACCTGGTACTGGAAATGGTTCAGAATCCCAAAGCCCCTCTAAAAAAAGCTCTGGGATTGGTTAAAAAACTTCACATTAAAGATTTAAAGTGCCTCATCCATGACAAGAATGTTCATTATGTGGTCAGAAATCTGGCCACAAATTTGTTAAATGAAAAAACCAGTAACAGATAACCCCTCTTCAAAACTTTGGTCTGATTATTATTTTTAAATTTTTCCTGGTCTTATGCTTATGATTTAAAAATACCAATTCATACTCACCGATAAATCCCGGGCCCGGTTCCCAGTAGAATATTCCCCTATCTTTATCCAGGGTTGAACCGATGGGCAAACGCCTCAACTTATTTCCAAATCTCATATATCCCTGATATTGCTTTAATCCCTTGGTTTCTTCTCTGCCTAAATGCACAACCACCCGCTCAAC
>DAOWKX010000132.1 GCA_030639705.1 Candidatus Aminicenantota bacterium | reverse complement strand
TTCATAAATTAATGAAAAGAAGCGATAAAAGTGTTGGTATTATATGTGATGACCAGGGTAACGCTACCCATTGTTTTAGCCGAAAAGATTTAAGAATTTTCATGCTCGGAAGTAGTTAATCACATATAGAGGAGTTAAAACTTGTATTCCAACATATTTCATCCAAAGTCAAATCGACTGATTAATAATGAATCATATATAAAACAACAGCACTTTTAAAATAACATGTGGAAATAAAAATGATTAACCTACTAAAAGATGATATTTTATTAATATTTCAAAAAAATTGAATAAATAATAAAATTGTTTATAATTTAAAGGAGGTGGATGATGGATATTGAGTTTCATTATTATATGGTCAATATTATAGCTCAACGAGCAGGATTTAGTGATGATGAAAGCTATATTATCGCCTACTCATCACAATATGTAGACAATAATACAATGCGTTTTGAAATTAATAAAGGAGAATCCGACGAATTTAAAAATTACATCTCACAGACGATTGATATAACCAAGCCAAAAGAAAAATTAATGCGTATTTACCCATGTTTTCATTTTATTCCGGGAGACTATGATTGTGAATCAGCCCAACGCAAGGATGGCAAACTTCATGTTTTAAACACAACTCCCAACAGTTCAAATGCCAATAAAATGTTTGATGCTGCTCTGTCTACAAAAAATCTATACCGTATAGGTATCTGCACACATAGTTATGCAGATACCTGGGCCCATCAGAACTTTGTCGGTTATCTTGATTACATCAATGGCCTGGGAGGTGTCAGAAAAGGCATAATAGAAAAACTCATGCCAAATATTGGGCATGCAGATGCACAACATCAGCCCGATATTCCAGGATTAATGTGGAACGACGGGCGGTTGATTAAAAAAAATAGAGATATTCATAATACTGACCGATTTTTAGAGGCTGCGGAATTTATTTTCAAAAGATTCAGATATTATTTAAAACCGGATGGAATGATATCCAGGACCGAAGATGACTGGAAGACATTGAAAAATGATCTAATAAAGGCCATTGGAGAGGATTTTAAAGGAAAAAATCTTCGAAAAACTGAAAGGATAAATAATTACCAAGAACTGATATCCAGCTTCAAAGATTATGATAAAAATGATTGGTTTGAAAAGGCAGTGGAAACCAAAGTGATAATAATTTTTCCTTATAAATATCATTGGAAAAGAGGCTTTGAAGATTCTCATTGGTACAATTTTGAGTTGGCAATAAAAGAACACCAGAAATGGGCCAACGAATTATACCTGGATTTGTATGAGCAACTGGAAGTCAAAGAGTATTAAAAGTTTATTACAATAATATAAAAAAAGAAAAAAGGGATGGTTTTTTGAAGTATTGAAATTTGTTTAAAAGCAGGCACTGATCAGCTCAATTTCCATACTTGCAATAAACACAATATTCGATATAATGATGATTTATATATTTGGAAATAACAATGGATTCAAGGCAAGGACAATTACGGATTCTATCGGTACTGCTGGTGATAATCATAAGCATCGCATCGGTTATTTTCGGATCTGAACCGCAAAAAGACAAAGAATCAAGGTTTAAAACCCAGTTCCTTCCCCTGCCCGTGCTGTTTTACCGGCCGCAGACCTCGCTGGCGTTCGGAGCCCAGGTTAAAACCATCTTTAGAACCGGAAAGAATAAACTCCTGACCCGGCCGTCAACCATTTCCCCCGAGGTCATCTATACTCTAAAAAAACAGTTTATCACCAAATTGATATCCAATATTTACCTGGCTGAAAATAAATGGCATCTGTACTCGGATTTGGATTTTCGAAAATTCCCGGATTTGTTTTACGGCATTGGAAACCAGACCAGACTGGACTCTGAGGAAGCCTATACCTCCCGATCATGGGAAATCGACCTGAGTCTGGATCGCCATATCAATAAAGGCTTTCATCTTGGCTTCCATTTTCATCTATTCAATTGGAAACTGATTGAAAAAGAAGCTGGAGGCCTCCTTGACAGCGGCACCATCCCGGGCTGTAATAGCGGTACAGCTTCCGGCCTAGGACTGCGATTCATTTATGATACCAGAGATCATATTTTTTATCCCAGGAATGGTGAATTGTGTGAAGTTCTTTACACTTTCTATCATAACAGCCTGGGCAGTAGCTGTGATTTTTCCTGTTTATCCATAAATCTGCGCAAATACCTCCCCCTGCCCCGCAAACAGGTTATTGCGCTTCAACTGCTTCTTGAATCTCAATACGGCGATGTACCTTTCATTCTGATGAGTCAACTCGGTGGTGGTCACCATTTACGCGGATACTATACCGGCCGTTTCCGGGACAAACATCTTCTCCTTTTACAGGGGGAATGGCGAATTCCGATTTTCTGGCGGGTAAGTGTGTCTGTTTTCGCCTCTGTGGGGCAGGTGGCTGACCAGCTCAATCATCTGGATATCAATAATTTCAATTACAGCCTGGGTTTCGGGCTGAGATATCTTTATAATAAGCGGGAATCCATCAACGCCCGCATGGATTTCGGCTGGGGAAGAAACAGCAGCGGAATTTACATGGAAGGAGACGAATCCTTTTAACTGCCGGAGATTATGCTGTCAATGTCAGATTTTATTTAACCGGAGGTTTTTTCCCTTTCACTGGAAGCTCTTTCGGTTCTGGATAAAAAAACGTAAATCGTGAATAGTAAAAAGTAACTAAAATCCGAAGCACTAAGCACCAAATTCGAAACAAATCTAAATGTTCAAAATTCCAAACACAAAAATTTGATTTATAATAACGAGATTGTAGGGGCAAACGGCGGTTTGCCCAGCTAGAAACCATTTCATTAATGTATGAAAAATCAATAACAATAATCGGGCGAATTGCCATTCGCCCCTACAGTTATCCAATCACTCTTCACTTTTTACGGTTTGCGTTTCATCAGTTTGAATTCCTACAATCTCTGAATGACTCCCTGTTGAACCAGCATGTTGGCATCCATAATATCATCTCTTTTTTCGATATACTCGATGGCTTCATCAATAAGAGCCAGCATTTTATCTTTATCCCGGGGGAGCATTCCATCCACTCCCTGATAGACAATTCCCTCTCCGGACCAGAGATAATTGGTCAGATGATCGCTGGCAAGTTCACACTCCCCCCTGACATCGATTTTTTCTACCAGCCGCCGGGTTTCTGTTAAACGGTTTAAGGGAGAAATGGGAATGAAATCTCCTGCTTTCCAGGTGTTATAAAGCGGTGCATTGGAAACCAGTGACAGGGTTCTCAATCTCACAAAATCAGGATTGACTGCATTGATAACCCGGGCGGTTCCATCAGCATGTTGCTGCCAACGATCATTACCGCCGATGCCACAAAGCACATATAAACAGAGTTCAAAACCAGCTGCTTTAGCTTTCTGTCCACCCTTAATGATAATGTCCGGAGTGGCTCCTTTTTTAATGTTTTTTAACACCACTGGATCACCGGATTCCAGACCCACATGAACACGGGTAAGACCGGCTTTTTTCAGTTCTGACAGATCGGAATCCTTTTTTTTCATCAGGGTCAGGGCCCGGCCATAGGAGGGGATGCTCTTTAACCCCGGAATGGCTTTGGCTATATATTGAACAATTTTCAGAATATCCGGGTGCAACAGACTACCGGAATCCCCGATAAAAACAGTCCGGCTGAGTGGAAACATTTCAGCCATCATTGAAATATCATTTTTTATTTCTTCCAGTGACCGAATTTCAAAAGGGCTGTTTTTATACATGCCGCAGAAGGTACAGTGGTTCCAAGGACATCCGCGGGTAACCCGTATCAGGGCGGAATGGGCTTCGCTGGGAGGCCTATAAGGAGGAAAATCATACATCAAAGAAATTATACAACCAATGTTACCTAATTTCAAATTCGAAGCATTAAGCACTAAATTCGAAACAAGCACAAAATCCAAATGTTCAAAATTCAAAATAAATAAGATGAAAGATAACAGCTGTAATATTAAATGGAGGAATTTTTCTTCGATGGGAGCCTCAGGAGTATTGAAGTAAATTATCGATGTCCCCTTATTTAGGGGGCAATTTTTTTCTGTCTGAGCGAAGCGAGTTCAAAAATTTAATCGATAATTTACTGATCCATAGGACAATACGACGGGCTACACGAGAAGATAAATTCCGCAATACAATTCTACATCAAATCTGTTTTGACTTCAGCAAGAATAAACCCTATAATGTGTTTTATTTATTAAAGGAAAAGGTGATGGTTAAAGAAAAAACCTATGATTTTATTGATGAACGGGTGGTGGTGATTTACGACCGCACCTTTCCCTTATATATCATATTGGGTGATAAAAATTACCTCATTGATTCCGGACCTGCTGCCAGGGCCCCGGAATTTTTTGAAAAAATATCCGGGATTTTATATAAGACTATTGGTCAGAAACAGCCAAGAATCGATACCTTGCTGCTCACCCATTCCCACTGGGACCATACCGGTGGTGCCCACTTCCTGCAACAGCAATACGATTTTGATGTGCTGGCCTCAACACGTACCACTGAATTGCTAAAAAAGCCAAAGGTGATCCAAATGATCGATCAGATGAACCAGGGTTTTAAAAAACTGATTGGGGA
Source organism: Candidatus Aminicenantota bacterium (assembly GCA_030639705.1). Taxonomy (GTDB): domain Bacteria; phylum Acidobacteriota; class Aminicenantia; order UBA2199; family UBA2199; genus CAZOWT01. Next base: position 809 of record DAOWKX010000132.1, on the reverse strand, counting down.
TGATTCGGATATTTGCTTTTCCACATTAAAACACCTTTCCGCAGTCCAACCAGCGGAATCCATCTCAATATCCAGCAAAAGCCATATTGAAGTCATTGATACTCCGGGACACACCAGATGCTCTATTGCCTTTCTGCTCCATCCGGGAAATATCCTCTTTCCCGGGGATGCGGCAGGTTTAATGGAACCGGACAGCACCATCCGGCCCCTTTTCTTTTCCAGTTATTCGGACTACGAGAACTCCATCCGATCACTGCTGGAACTCGAGGTCGAAGTGATGGCCTTGCCCCACAACAAACCGGTAAAGGGAAAGGCCCGGGTCAAGTCATTTTTGGAAGCTTCGCTCCAAAAAACCAGAGAAGTCAGGAACACTATCCGAGAATACCTGGCCGACGGTAGAGATGTGATCCAAGTATCGGAACTGATATATGAACAGGAATTTCCCAATATTTCCTTCATGGGACCCCGGGATATACTGATCATGAACCTGGAATCCATGGTCAGGTCTGTATATAATGCATGATCTCCATTATTATCCCGTTGGGACTATATAAATCTGGATAAAACCTCAGTTGCCTTTTGATGGATCACCAGGTCGGCCATATCATCCATGGGAGTGGGATCGATGTTGATGATCAACAGGGTGGCTCCATTTTCTTTGGCAGCCAGGGGAATTTGTGCTGCCGGATACACCACCAGAGAACTTCCCACCACCATAAAAGTATCACAGGTTCGGGCAGCCTCCCAGGCTTTATTCAGAGCCTGCTGGGGTAATCCTTCTCCAAACATCACCACATCCGGTTTTAACC
>DAOWKX010000229.1 GCA_030639705.1 Candidatus Aminicenantota bacterium | reverse complement strand
CTCATCATTAACCAAAAATCAGATTATTGCTTTTATCATCGGTATGAGCATATGTCTGGCCTTAACCCTGATTGATAAGATGCTGTTTTTCCTTCCCGAAACGCTTTTGGGAGTTCTTCAATACCTGGGAGCGGGTTTCCATTTTGAGAATATTGCCAGAGGCATTATTGACTCAAGGGATGTTCTGTATTTTATAACGGTCAGTTTTGTTGCCCTATATGGGAATCACCTGGTGCTACAGTCTAAAAAATAGTGAGGTTAATATGAAAAAAGAAAATATGAACAAATTTTATAAATTCTTAACCTATCTGGTTGTTTTTATTCTGATTAACCTGGCAGCCACCACTTTGTTCTTCAGATTGGATTTAACCAAAGATGGTCTCTATTCAATTTCAGATGTCAGTAAAAAAGTGGTTTCAACGCTAAGAGAACCCTTAACCATTCATGTGTTTTTTAGTAAAAATCTTCCGGCTCCTTATAATAACCTGGAGAGGTATTTACGTGATTTACTTACTGAATATGGTATTTACGCCAGTAGGTACTTCAACTACCAATTTCATGATGTCAGTGCCAAAGATAACCTGGCTGATCAAAAAACCAGTGCCGGCCAGGAATTAGCAACCAATTATGGTATTTACCCGGTTCAGATTCAGAATATAGAAAAGGATGAGGTGAAATTTCAAAAGGTCTACATGGGAATGGCCATGATTCATGGTGATATGATTGAGAAACTTCCAACCATCACTTCAACCGAAGGTCTGGAATATAAAATTACCACTTCCATAAAGAAAATGAACAATAAAATCAGTTCCTTATTGAGATTGGAAAATAAAATCCAGGTTAAACTATTCTTATCCTCTTCTCTGGAAATAGTGGCCCCCTACATCAATATTTCAGGTCTTTCTGAGCTACCTCAGAAATTAGAAAACATTGTTGATGAGCTGAATGGAAAGAACTACGGAAAACTGGATTTTTCTAAATTTGATCCTAATAAGAATCCGGAGGCCATGGATGCCCAGAAGAAGTATAACCTGTTTCGATTACAGTGGGAGAGTCAGAAGGATCGATTTGGCAAAGAAATCCCGGGAGGTACCGGTGTCGCTGGCCTGGTAATGGAATACAACCAAAAAATAATAGAAATACCGCTCATACAGGCGATAAATGTTCCATTGTTTGGCACCCAGTACAAACAGGCTGGGCTTGATCAAGTAAAGAAAACAATTGATGAAGGAATTGAAAACCTGATTGATATCAATGAAAATATCGGCTATCTCTCTGATCATGGCACCATTGCTTTAACCAGAGGCTATGGAGCTCCTACCCAGCAACAGGAAGAGCCAATCACCCGGTTTTATTCTCTTCTTTCAAAAGGTTACTCGGTGAAGCAGATTAAACTCAAAGATGAAGCCATACCATCCAATATCAATTGTTTGATTATTTCCAGACCAAAGGAAGAATTTTCCGACTATGTTTTATTTCAGATCGATCAGTTCCTGATGAAGGGAAAAACCTTAGCGATTTTCCTTGATGCCTTCAATGAAATCAGGCCTGCCCGTCAAAATCAGCAATATTTTAGTCGCAACCAGGGACCGTTTTATATCCCGCTGAAAACCGGTTTGGAAAAATTATTAAACCATTATGGGATCAAGTTAAAAAATTCATATATCATGGATGAATATTGTTACAAACAGAGAGTTGATCAGCGGTATGGTGGGGGAGAACAGCCCATCTATTTTGCTCCCCTTATCAAAAACAGGAATATCAATCATCAACTTGATTTTTTAAAAAACATCGAGCGGCTCATCATGATTAAAATTTCACCGATCGAGTTAGTTCAAAAACAGATAAAGGATTACCAGATCCAGGCAAAAACACTATTTTCATCCTCTGATAAATCATGGGAAATGACCGGGAAAATCAACCTGAATCCATATTTCATCTCACCTCCTAAATCATCTGACCAACAGAAGAGCTACCCGTTGGCTTACTTATTAGAGGGTCAATTTCCAAGTTATTTTGTCGGTAAATCCATCCCGGAAAAGCCGGTTAAAGAAGAGCCTGAAGTCCGAACAGAACAGGACAGTAAGGAAAAAAAGGGTGAATCGGAAAAGAAACCGGACTTTGATCTCTCCAAGTTGAAACGGGAGAAATCTTTTTTAAAGAAAGGGAAACCGGCAAAAATATTACTCCTGGGCTCAACTGAAATTCTAAAAGATAATGTTCTGGATGAAGAGGGTAAGTCGGCCAATGCCATTTTCCTGATGAATTCGGTGGACTATTTAAACAACCGTGAGGATATTGCCCTGATGAGAGCAAAGCACCAACGCTTTAATCTACTGGAAGAGACCAAATCCGGAACCAAAACTTTCTTTAAGACCTTTAATATTCTTGGATTGCCAATGTTGGTGATTATCACAGGAATTATCATCTGGATTCGACGCAAATCCAGGAAAAGAAAAATCCAGCTCATGTTCAAAAAATAGGGAGGATGCTATGAATGGTTTAAAGATAAGAGTTGAGTATGTTATTCTTGGAATCATCATCGTTTCTCTTATGGCATACCTGGTATTTAGAAACCCTGATCGAGTACACTATCAATTACCTGACATGAAGTCTGTTCCCGAAGATGAAATCACAAAAATCGAGATTATCAAACCCGATAAAGCCATTACCATGGAAAAAGTGGACAATCAGTGGGTAATCCAACCCGGGGGTTATCCGGTTGAACCGGACAAAATAAAGAAAATTATAACGGATATTACCAACCTGACTGTCACCGATGTCATATCAGAATCAAAAAATTATGTTAAATACGGGCTGGATGAAGAAAATCGGATCATTGCTAAAGTATATGATAAGAAAGGATATCGATATGAATTTGAAATCGGTAAACAGGCTGCTACCTATCATCATACCTATGTAAAACTGGAGAAGGATAGCCGGGTGTTTCATGCCCGGGATTCATTCAGGAGCCATTTCAATGAAACGGTTGATTCACTGCGAAATAAATTAGTCATGAAATTTGACCAGGATGAAATCCGGGAAATACAACTGATTAACGGTGAAGATACGCTGGTTTTTACCAAAACCATGGAAAAAGTGGAAATTAAAACCGATAATTCCGGCAAAGAAGAGATCTGGCTCCTGCCGGATGGGAAAAAAGGGAAAAAAGAAGAATTGAAAACAATTCTGCGCGAGCTATCACCTTTGAGGTGTCTTAAGTTCATTGAAGACAAGACCGGAGATGATTTTAAAAATCCTCTTTATCGTATAATATTGAAGGGAAATAAAAATTATACTCTGCAGATATTTAAAAAATTAAAAGATGATGATGATTCATATCCTGCTGTTACCTCAGAAAGCCCCTATATATTTTCGATTGCTTCCCTTCAGGCGGATAGATTGATGAAAAAACCCGAAGATGTCATCGAAACATCAAAGCAGAAATAAAAAAGGTTGCTTGAAATAATTCTTTTATATAAAATGACCCATACCGTTTAAACGGCGATTAAACAGGAGGAACCATGAAAGGCAAATTTTCAATCGGATGTATTGTGATAATCGGAATTGTTATTCTTTTGGCTGTCATCATGTTTGTATATCTTTCCAGTTCTTACAACAATATGGTAAAGCTTAACGAAGGGGTGAAGGAAAAATGGAGCCAGGTTGAAAATGTATATCAAAGACGGTTTGACCTGATTCCGAACCTGGTGGAAACCGTAAAGGGATATGCCCGGCAGGAAAAAGATACATTTATTGCTGTGACCGAAGCCCGGTCCAAGGCCAAGGGCACATTCAATGTCTCAGAGGAAATTCTCAATAATCCAGCCATGTTTGAAAAATTCCAGCAGGCCCAGAATTCATTGACCTCTGCATTGCAGAGATTGATGGTGGTGGTGGAGAGATACCCTGAACTGAAGTCCAATCAAAACTTTCTAAGTTTGCAGGATCAATTAGAGGGAACCGAAAACAGGATAACCGTTGAAAGAAAACGTTTCAATGAAGCAGCAAGAGGGTTTAATATCTATATAAAACAATTTCCCAGAGTCTTTTTGGCCAGAATTTTCGGATTCAATGAGAAAGCCTATTTCAAAGCACTGGAAGGCGCCGAGGCCGCACCAAAAGTGAAATTCGATTAAAAATAAAATCCATCCTGGTAACCCATAACAATCCGGATATACAGGTAAGGAGAAAACATGTCTAAAATCACTTTTAAACCGGAAAATCTTGAAAAGATTAACAATGCCGTCAAAAAAGCGGAACGAAAAACCATTGGTGAAATCTCCCTGGCTTTTATTAAGGAGAGCCATGATTATGCCGCCCAGGAGCTGATGTTAGGGATAATCTTCGGATTTTTGTATTTTTTCACAGCGATATTTTTTTTAAACCATATTGAGAATGTGATTCAAGAATTGTTCTGGGACTATTCTGTCATACATCTGTTGCTTTTTTACGGATTATCAACATTTCTGGTTATTTTTATTGGTTATATGTTAGCCAATATACCATTTGTCAACCGGTTGATTGTTTCTAAAAAATTGATGAAAAAAAAGGTTAATGAACGGGCAGTCAGATATTTTATGGAATCGGGAGTATACAACACCCGGGAACGAACCGGAATCCTGATTTTCATGTCCCTGTTAGAGAGGAGGGTTGAACTGCTGGCTGACCGGGGGATCAGTAAAAAAATTTCCCAGCGACAATGGGATTCAATCATACAGCATATTATTACCGGTATTAAAACAAAACAGTTTATTCAAAATTGTATTGAGGCCATTGCCAGTTGCGGAAAAATTTTAGCCGAACATTTTCCCGCTCGCCTTGATGATATTAATGAACTGGGCGATGATATGGAAATTCTGGAGAAATAAGAATGAAGATGAAAAAGATTTTTTTCACGATTATTATTTGCTTTCCTCTTCTCTACTCGCTTCAGGTCCCTCCGATAAAGGCCCGTATCAATGATTATGCCGATATTCTCAACTCCAGCCAGAAAATTCAGCTGGAACAATTACTGGAAAACGCCGAGGCTAAGACATCGTCTCAATTTGTCCTGTTAACTATCTCTTCTCTGCAAGGAGAAGTGTTGGAGAATTTTTCAATGCGAGTGGCAGACAAATGGAAGATCGGTCAAAAGGGGCTGGATAACGGAGTCATTCTGTTAATTGCCCTGGCTGAGAAAAAGATCAGGATCGAAGTGGGTTACGGGCTGGAGCCCATATTAACCGATGTAAAAAGCGGGTACATTATCAGAAACCTCATTGTGGAACAATTTAAAAAAGGAGACTATTACCAGGGGATTCATCAGGCCCTGGTCGCCATTACCGGAATTGTCAACGGGGAGTTTGTCATATCACCGGAAGAATTGGCCAAATATAAAAAAGCCAAAAAAAATAAAATAAATGCATATATTCCCTTCGGGATCATGTTTTTAATCATCTTCTTGATGAATATCTTCAGAGGCGGTAGGCGCCGCGGCAGTTCCATTTTCTGGGCTGGTGGTTTTGGTAGTGGCGGTGGTTTTGGTGGCGGCGGATTCTCCGGCGGGGGAGGCAGTTTCGGAGGCGGTGGCGCATCAGGAGGCTGGTAAAAAATAAATAGACAGTTTTGTGGGGGGCCGGTGGTGAAATTCCCGGTCTACTTACCTTGTTGTTATCTTATGCTGATTCTCGCCTAGGGGGATATGGGCAGGGAAAATTACTATTATATCATGAAGCCACCATCTTTTTAAAATAAAAAACCGTCTAAAAGATTACTAGAGAAGTTATGTCTTGTACACAACCTTTACTCTTTTAGAACGTAAAAAGTATCCAAAATATATAAAAGAATTTAAGAGGGGGAGGGTGATAAGTGAATCAACATTTATTCTATAAGATGCTTTAACGATAAGTAAGACCAAAGCAATAATATTTGACCCAGAAATCAACAGCATATAAAATCTTGCGATTGGTACTTTTCCAATTAAAAGGAAAAAACCAACTAGAAGTAATATCGCAAAAACAAGAAATACTATTTCCATTAAATTGACGAGAGAATTTTCAAAGCTTTGTTTAGATAGTGCATGAAAATTATAGAAGCTAACGGCAGATGATATTAGTGTCACTATAATAAAATATGCTAACCAACCTTCGATTTTATTAAACTTCAAACATTCTGGGCAAAGACTTTTTTTCTCTCTGCCCAGTGGAAAACTTTCACGACAAACTTGGCAGTTTTCAATCTCAATGGCTCTCTTTGCAACAGGATGGTCAATCCTTGTTAAAGCTTCTTGTGCTGCATCTCGGATTGTCTTATCTAAATCTTCTATTAGTGGTGTGAGGTGATCAACAGCCTGAGTAGATCCTATTTCTCCGATTGCACGGATTGCATAACTCCTAATAGATTTATCCATAGAGCTATTGTTTCCTATTCTTATAAGGGCCTCAGTTGATTCTAAATCATTAATTTTCTTTAGTGCCCGAGCAGCTTCTTTTCGTTCGTTATTAGAACAATCAAGAGAGTCAATAGAGGTAATTATACCGACCAAACCATCTAAATCTTTTTTGTTTTCTAAATCCTGGATTTGGATTCTGGTTTCATCACGTTTAGGAAGGATTTGTCTTATTGCTTCAAATGCATCTTCTGACCACTCAGAGAGATCGTGTTTTTCAAGAATCTGGCTAAGCTCTTCTGTACTTTTCTCTTTTAGCCTTTCTATTATGTCCTGAACTAATTTTTCTTCCAATATTCATCCTTTATATTTTAATTTAACAACATGGGAAAATCCATTTTTCATCTAAATAAAATATTAGGGGAGTTATTGTTCATTGTCAATAGATTAACGAAAAATATTTAGGTTATACGGATCAGGTCCTTTGGTGCGCCAAAAAAAGGGTGACGGTGCTTGTATTCTTGTAAATATGGTCACAAAAAAATAAATAGACAGTTTTTGGCTTGACTGTATATCTCAATTATGATATTTTTTTGTTTATCTCCGAGTCAAGTCGCCTAAAGCGGAGTAGAGGATTCTCTTCTACGAACCATGGCACTTGACCGATAGGGTATGTCTGGAAACGGTATTACCTGCCGTATTTGCAAAGGAGGTCAAATGCGAAGCATTCAAATTTATTTAAAAAAAAACTATTTTGTTTTTTTAACTGTTTTATTATTTTTTTCCGCTCTGGGCGGAGAAGATAAAACAGATGACAAAAAAAAGGAAAAAAAACCACCGAAGATCATCGAAGAGATTGTGGTGACAGCCAAAACCCCCGAGCAACAACCCATATCCACTGTGTCAAAAATTGATAAAAAAAAATTAGTGAATATCACACCCAGGGATCTGGGGGATGTCATGGGGTATGTGTCAGGAATCTATGTGTCCGAGGGTCAGAAAAATGAATCCAACATTCAAATTCGCGGATTATCCAGTAACCGGTTGACCCTTTTATATGATGGCATTCCCATTTATGAACCGTATTTCAATTCTTTTGATTTGAATACCCTTACCACTTCAGGAATCGAAGCTGTCAAGGTAATCAAGGGTGCCAATTCAGTATTATATGGTCCAAATACGATGGGGGGAGTGATCAATGTGGTGAGCATGAGGCCAACATATCCCTCACTTTTTCTAAATACCCAGGTTTCTGGAGAATCCACGTTTCTGCTATCCGGAAGCGGAAGCTACAGCTGGGACCAATTTGATATGTTTGTTAGCATTAATTTAGACCAGTCCGACGGGTATTACTGGAACAACGACGGTGAACGAACGATGAGAAGGGGGAGTGATTACAAAAAACAGAATTACATCGGAAAGTTTTATTATTATCCAGCAGAGAAAATTGAGATCATGGCCCAGATACTATTTTATACGGCTGAATACGGGATTCCCGCAGCCACCGAGTATTTAAAATCCCGTTACTGGCGGTTTGATGATTGGGACCGGTATCAGTTCAGCCTGGGTGCCACTGTCCCTCTGGGCACCAAAGGATCATTGAAAGCCAGGGCATACTATGTTAAACACTACAATGTGCTGGATGCCTATGAGAGTGAAGATTACACAGAACTTCAGTGGGCATCCACCTATGATAACCATAGCTTCGGGGCTTTTGTATTAGGTGACTATTCCCTGTCTGAAAAAAATACCCTGAAATTCAGTATAAATGCCAAAAATGACCAGGTTAAAATCCAGGATGATATTGATTTGGAATGGGAGGAATTCCAGCATGAAACCTATTCGGTCGGACTTGAGGATCACATCAGCATATCCGGTAAATGGAAGTTGATCGGAGGAGCCAGCCTAGATTATTTGAAAAAGCAGGATGGGGAGAACAAAACCAGGCTGAATCCCATAATAGGTATCAAATTTGCACCCCGGGAATGGATTGATTTTCATCTATCCCTGTCCCAGAAATCACGATTTCCCTCGATGAAATCCCTCTACAGCACCAGTTCCGGGAATCCTGATTTAATTGACGAGACCGGAAGGAATATCGAACTGGGTTTCACCATTGATAGGGACTTCTTTCTGAACGGAGCGGTTTTCTTTAACCGGATTGAAGATATGATTCAATCCTACCGGGGTCTGGAGGGCTTCAAGTACTATGAGAATGTGGGAAAGGCTGAAATTTACGGTCTGGAGTTCGAAGCTAACAAGCGTATCGGCATATTCTATTTCAATGTCGGTTATACCTATCTGGAAGCCCGGGACATGGATCAGGACCAGCCGCTGGACTATGTTCCCAGGTCCCAGTTCAACCTGATGCTTCAGATTGGAGACTTCAAGGGTTTTTCACTGTTCCTGTGGGGATTATCGGCCAGCAGTTCACAGGCTAAACTGGGAAAGAAACCCCCTTTTGACATCGTCAATATCCCGGGATATACCCTGGTGAATGCCAGCATAGAGAAAAAATTAGGGCCGGTGGTACTGTTTTTCAAGATCGAAAACATCCTGGATGAGTCATATTTTACCGAGCCCGGATTCCCCATGAAGGCCAGAACCGTCAGTTTCGGGTTTAAAACCTTGCTGGAGGATAAATAATGAAGTGGTTTATCCTATTTCTAACAATTGTACTTTGTCTGCCTTTATTTTCTGTCCGGGAAAAGAACAATGATTTCTATGACAACACCCCTTCAATACAGCTGAAAGGACCGGACATTGAGGTAAAGGGTGAGATAAGCAATCCGGGGAAAGTTGATTTCTCTGAATTACCGCTTCGTTCACTTATTGTCAGGGAGGCTGTTTTCCAGGATGAGAAACAGGTTTTCATCGGGTCCTACCGTTACCAGGGCTATTCTCTGTTTGATATTCTAAAGGAAAGGTTTGTAGATAAACGAAATAAAGAGGAGTTCGGTTCGGTTATCGATCTCCTGGTTGTGGTTGAGAATACCCAGGGAGAAAAAACTGTTTTCAGCTGGGGTGAAATTTACTATCCCTCGGTATTACATCGTATCATTGTGGCTACCAGAGTATCCCGGATCATTCCTTCGAAAACAAAGGAAAAATGGCCCCTGCCCGAAAAAATCAAACTGGTCTGTGCCAATGATATGATGTCCGAGCGGAACCTCGAGAATCCAATAAAAATCACTGTTTACTCCAGTCCCCTGAGCTTTAAGATAAGAAGAAATTTAAAAACCATGTACTCCGTGAAAATGAATGTAATCCGGAACAATCACAAACGAATTGAAATTGACCATCTGGATGAAAACCTGGAAGGAAGAACCTATCCCTCTGTGTTTTACGGACGGGGCAGGGGATTTCACGGCATTCAATTTTTCAAAGGAAAATTACTGAAATCGCTGTTACACCAGGCTGTGGCTTTCAACCGGGAAAATATCCGGAGCGGATATTTTGTGGTATCTGCCCTTGATGGATACCGGGTGGTTATTTCTTTCAGTGAACTTTTCAACCGCAATGACCAGGTAGATTTTCTCATTATAGATAAAGGAGAGGGAAGTAAAAAAGGACGATTCAGACTGTTCCCGGCTCCGGATTTTTTCTCAGACCGGGCAGTCCACACCATCGATTCTATATTTTTTAGGCAAATAAAATAATTGAGGTTTTTCCTGAAAATATTAAGATAACCAACAGAAAAGATAATATTGACATTTTTTGGAAAAAAAGATACACTCATTGTACAGCAGCAGGTGAGGCCTTTGACACAATTTCCGGATATTCCCGATTACAGAATTGATAAAAAGTTCGGCAAAGGAGCAATGGGAACCGTATACCTGGCCTTCCAGGAAAAGCTGGAACGCTATGTGGCCCTTAAAGTGCTGCTCCCTGATTTATCAGAAGACCGGGAAATTACCCAGCGGTTCATCGCCGAGGCTAAAATCGGCGCCCAGTTACAGCATTCAAATATCGTATCCATTTATGATGTTGGTGTGTACCAGGGGAATTATTACTTTGCCATGGAATACCTGGAAAGAAGCTTAGAAGATCTGATGAAATCTTTTAAGGATTCAAAACTAAAACCGGAAATTGCCCTGGATATTCTCAAACAAATGGCCGGCGCCCTGGATTACGCCCACAAACAAGGTGTGATTCACAGGGATGTAAAACCTGCCAATATCTTATTGCGGAATGACGGTACACCGGTTTTAGTGGATTTTGGAATTGCAAAATTAATGGAATCTGACAGTAAGTTGACCAAAACAGGGACCTCTATCGGCACACCCCATTATATGAGCCCGGAACAAATACAGGGACTGGAAATTGACGGACGGTCGGATATCTATAGCCTGGGAGTGGTTTTTTTCGAAATGTTAGAAGGAAAAACCCCTTATGAAGGCAGTGATTTAATCGTCATTGCGGTTAAACATATCAAGGAAGCGATTCCCAGGCTGGGAGAAGAATTCAGCCATTTTCAGCCCATTATCGATGGCATGATGGCCAAAGACAAAAAAAATCGTATTCAAAGCGGCAGTGAGTTAAATGCCCTGATACAGAAAATCCAACTGGATGTATTGTCTCCAGTAAAAGAGGATACAATTATCAGATCACCTGAGAAAGAACCGGAGGGCATCACCATTATTGATGAAGTACCGGAGAATGAAGGGATCAGAACCAAACAGTTCAAACAATTGATCATTCCGGTTATTGTCATTGTGGTCATATTGATTGGAATCTTCGGGATATTACAGTTATATCGCTCAAACAATAATAGTGAAACAGCATTATGGAAGCTGGCCGCCCAAAAACAATCCATCCAGGGATATACCCAGTATCTGAAAGAATATCCTGAAGGAAAATACAGTATATTAGCCGGGAAAAAAATTTCAGAACTGGAAAAGCAGAATAAAAAAATCCCGGTAAAGAATGACCTCGGTGAACAAAACCTGAAAGAGAATCAATTCGATCACTGGTTGCGGAAGGCCAATCAGGCTTTTCTTGACCATAATTTAAAAGAAGCTAAAGCATATCTCCTCCAGGCTAAAGCCCTTAAGGAATCCAGGGAACTTGAAGATTTGGAAAAAAAGATCAAAGCCAGGGAGATGTCTGTAAGGCCACTGATCCGGTTAAGGCAGGTACCCAAAAATATCACCATCCAGGATACCCAGGCCATGCTCAAGCGTTTGGGATTTTTTAACCTTCAGAAAAACAAAACCAAAAGATTTAACAATAGTTTTTATGCCAGATCTCACAACGGAGTCACCACTGTGGCGGATCGGACCACCGGTTTGATGTGGCATCAGTCAGGTTCTTCCCGTTATATGAACCTTACTCTGGCAAAAGAGTGGGTGCGAAATTTAAATCAGAGGCAATACGCTGGATATTCAAACTGGCGACTTCCCACTCTTGAAGAAGCAGCATCGTTACTGGAAACAAAAAAAAATGCCGGTCAATTATACCTGAATCCCATATTTCATGGAAAAACCAGAAGTATATGGACTTCCGATACCTCAGGGAACGAGTACTGGATCGTATATTTTGATCACGGTTATTTAGATGTCAACTGGCCCCAATTTAATAGTTATGTCAGACCGGTACGGTCTAGCTATTAAAAAACTAGATATTTTCCCTCTTTGATAATTGTTTCTGTTTTATTTTTTTCATATCCCAGTCGAACAGATTCAACCATAATTCTGGGTTGAAGAGATGAAATATAAACCCGATCCAGGTGAATGACTTCCTGTGGAGAAGAAAAGTCATCCGGTCCCACCATGCCACCAAAATGATCACTCCTGCCAAAGGCAACATGAAATCCTAATTTTTCATCCAGAAGTATCTCTCCAATTGGTTTGAGTCCAAAGTCTCCTAATACCCCGAAACCCAATTCTGCCATGTTTCCGTAAGCTGGTTCACGCTCAAGATGAATTTGTTCTGCTTTAAGGGATTCAATATCCCGAATTCCGGATTCACCTTTCACATCCACTGCCCGGTTGTCTTTCACCTCAAATAAAAGAACCTCATTTTTTATTTGTACCGGTAGTATGCCACAGGTCCCGGTATTTTCCCCGGTTTCTCCTTCATAGGGAACAATATAAGTTTCACCACTGGGAACATTCCCGGCAGTCCCTCTTTCGGGAAATCGTCCGCTGCTCAGATGGGAAGTCCGAAACCGAAGATCGAATTCGATTTTATATTCTTTTTTCCCATCCACCCTAAATTTAACCTCGGCCCGTAACGCCGGATCCAGTTTTTCTTTCAATATATTGACCCGCCTGAACACTTCTTCGTAATCAATCCTCAGGGCCGGAATCATTTCCGGAGAAAAACCAGGCATGGTTCCCGCTCTGAAACCAAAGATTTTGGCTGCATTCTTCAGAGGGGCTGTGGTTGAATATTCAGTCGGGGCCAAAAACAACTGGTTATTACTGAAAATCTGTTTAAAATCAATTTTTTCTCCCATTTTTTCTAATTCTTCGGCCTTTTCGGGTAATTGGTTCTTCAAATAGTATCCATACTCCGGTAAATCAGCATTATTGGAACCAACATCCGGATAAGCCACCAGCAGGACATCGTTAATTTTCAGACGGGATATATTTTCTTTAAGGATCAGAACCCATTCCCGGGCAATCTCCCGTCTGAGTTTCCACCGGTCATGATCCATTTCCCTATTCACTGGTATATCCACCAGTATCCCCAGTTGACGATCTTCCGGGAAATGGGGAAAGACCGTTTCGATCAATTGAATCAATTCTTCAGCAGATAATTTTTCCATTTAAACCTCTCAATCCAACTAAAATTTTCCGGTATACTTGCTCCAGAGATCATCACCTAATTTCCAGTAGGCCAATTCTATTTTTTTCATCCAGTTATTGCTGTACTGAGTTAAGAAATTTCGGGCTTTTTTAGGATTCTGTTTATAGTATTTCAATGCCTTTTTCTCTATTTCTTTTTGTTGATGAAATACTTCTTCCTGAAATTTCTTCCATACCGCAGCCACATCATGTCTCATGTATCCCCATTTCTGGGCAGACAGGTCTGCAACCCGGTTAAATGCCCACCAGGCGCAATCACGGTTGAATCCGGGACGCCCGCAAATCTTATATGATTCCGGTACCCGGTTAATTCCGATATAAACAGGGGAATAGGCTGTCATGGCCGGGTTATCGTATCCAAACCATACCAGTCCGCCAATATCATTCGGCAGCCAGCCTCTGGACTGGATAATGGTGGCATAGGTACAGTAGTATCGGGCAATACACCGTTCTCCCAGCTCATTCCAGCCTCCATTTATTTTAAAAAGCGGCATCAGGTCATAATGCATAAATGGATTGGCATAGGGGCTTTTTACAAATTTGCCGGTTTTCTTTCCATCCTTATCGGTTTCCGGCACTAACAAGTATTTGGTCATATCAAAGGGAGTATCTTCATAGGTATCTCTGAAAATGGTCATGATGTCCGCGGGACTTACCTTTTTTTCCGGTTTGACGGAGAAGGGAAAATTTTCTCCATTGGGATCCAGTTTGAGCGAAGGGGCTAAAATATCAAACACTCTCCATTCCCGCCTCCGGGTGGCCAGACTTCTTCGACTGGCATACACATAGCAGAATTCGAAGGGTTTCCCTGAATTCGGGTCGTACAGGCCCAGCTCGATGGCCCGGGTCTTATAGTTTTCAGAAGCCATGAAATAGTCTGGCTTAGCTAAGTCAATCTCCCGGATTCGGGAGCCATTGGCATTCACACTGATATGATCATCCGGTACCCGCTGTGCCACCCACACCGCACCTTTTTTTTCTATACCAGGTCCCATTATTTCCAGATGCCAGACTTCATTGGGATCAGCAATGGTGAAGCATTCACCTCCATCAATATATCCGTATTTTTTGGTTATTTCATCGGCAATTTCTATGGCCTCACGGGCTGTTCTGGCTCTCTCAGCCATGATGCGGTTTAATTCATAATAATCAATCATTCCCTTTTCTGTTCTCATTATTTTTTTCCCGGTAAAAGTGGATTCTCCGATGGCCACCTGGTTTTCATTGATACAGGGCAGGGTGGAATTTAAATATTTGTAGGTCATTGGTACCTGGGGTATTTTCCCTTTTAATTTTTGATTCGATAGATCATAAACGCTGACGGTTTTATGCGAATCCAGGTATAGATTTCTCATGATTCCCTTCCGGTATTTTTTCCGATGCCGAATCTCAATCCAGGTCCGGTCAATACGGGAATCACAGGTATGCGATGTCATGACCGATCCATCCACTGAAGCCAGTTTCCCAACGGTTATACTGGTGCAGGCATCCTTTATTTGATCGCCGGAGCATTGGTTTGGTTGAGACCTGAGGCCCAGGAAGAATAAAAGCAATACCATAGCCATTAAGCCTGTTTTTTTCATTTTGTCTCCTTATTTTTCTTTTGATTAAAAACGGATACCGATTTCAATACCGGCCTTGGCACCGCC
Source organism: Candidatus Aminicenantota bacterium (assembly GCA_030639705.1). Classification (GTDB taxonomy): domain Bacteria; phylum Acidobacteriota; class Aminicenantia; order UBA2199; family UBA2199; genus CAZOWT01. The sequence goes on along the minus strand of DAOWKX010000229.1, from coordinate 3,059 downwards.
AAAGCTAACTGAATTGGAATTGATCGTTTTTTTTGCCTGGATATATCCACCGGAGAGTCCGATAAAAAAACGCTGGCCGATATAAAAACTATAACCAATATCTACCCGGTATCCAAAGGCAGCACCGGTTTCTTCGTCTCCCAGGGTTTTTTCAATATAATACACATTGAAACTACCCAGCTTTAGTTTTAACTCCATAAACCGTGTGATTTTAATTCTATATCCGGCACCAGCAGAAAGATGATGCTGACTGGATGTGGCATCATCTTCGATAACAGGCAGCGTTCCCTTTGCATTTAGATATCCATATCCGAGCCATATAAATAATCCTTGGTACAGTTTAACTCCCGTTTCAAGTTCCGGGTATATCATACTATCCCCGTAGATGGTCTTATAGCCTTCATCCGAAGGCATCATATAGTTACCGGTAATCGATATATGAAACAGTTTTCCCGCATGCCCCAGTGAAAAAAAACAGAACATCAAAACCAGCAGTAAGATTGTTTTTCTCATCGTCAACTCCTTAAATGGTAATTTCTCCGGAAGATGCTAATATGAAGTTATTGGAATCAAAAGCCACCACCTTGTAGGTATAGGTTTGAGTTTTATCAAGATATTTATCAACAAAACTGAAGCTCCCATCCTGCAGGTCTGAATCATATATTTCCTGAAGAGCCTGATATGAGCCGATGGATTCTTTTTTATAGATGATATATTTCCAAACGTCCACCGAGTTGCGTTTGTCAACGGTCAACTCCACATCAGCATACTGCTGGTCAAAGACCCATATATTTAGTTCTTCCCTGGTGACAGATAATTGAAGAATAATGTCCGAAATCACCAGATAGCAGGCCTCACAAGCTACGACTGCAGAATTGTATTTGATTCTCATATAACCATTTTCACCCCAATAGGTATCCCAGCTATTTCTCAGTATAAATGCCTGATCTGTATCATCCCATCCCACCAGAGAGATGGCATGATCAGTGGGTGTGTAATAACAGGGAGACGCAAAACAGCTGTCATAAGAGTCCTGGTAAATCCCGCTATCATAAGCCTCAAATGCATTAGAGACCAGAACAGCCGCATCGACCACGCCATAGGTCATGATGGCTGTTTTAATGGCATCAATATCTCCACAGGGTATACGATGCCAGTTTGAGAATTTGATCATGGAATCATTCCAGTGGGTACAGCTGCCCGGATAAAATGTGGTATAAGGGAAATCAGATTCTCTGACTATTCCGTAATCCACCATTGCCTGGAGTTCCATATAATCATAATCAGCACCATCACAGCCGAAAAAATGGGGATAATATTGAGGGAGGCTTCCCAGACACCATATGATAAAAGATTCAGACAGATCGATACAATTGGCATCGTAACGTTCCATGGCCAGGTTATAAGTACCTTCAGCTGCTGCCGCGGCTGCAAATGCATAACAAGATCCGCAGTAGCCCTGATCTCGAATAGCTCCTATATATGAATGTCCGTTGTGATTTCTCCAGTCAAATTTATCGGGTAATGTTTTTTGACCAAGATGATATGCCAGGGGACCGATATCATCAGCTAGGTGAGTCATCCGGACTTTAGGTTTAGAGGGGTGGCGGCCATAAAATGTGTTCTTTTGTTCGGGTGTCATATCAAATACCCAGTTATGGCTGACTTTAAATTGATACCCGTTATGTTCGATTTTTATTCTGATTTCTTTCAGAGTATCATCTTTTTCAAATTTTAGGATTTTTTTATCAAATTCGGATTTTATTCCTGGAGAAATTAAAAAAAATATAAAAAAAGTCAGTAATAATTTTTTAACCGGTGTTGGTTTCAATTTTACCTCCATTTTAATAGATATCAATATATATAATTACCAATTATTTTTCAACCGAAATATAAAATTAATTAATAGGGTCAGGTCTTTCATTTTAGCATTATAAAAAAAAAGGAGTGGGGTCGGTGCATTGAAATTTGGAAATTTGATTGAAAGAAAAAAAGGCCTATTTGCACATTGACACCCATTGTCCCCAATTTTTCTGGTTTTACCCACCCTAAAGAATAAATAATCAAATCCTCCGTCTCCATTTGGATAAGGAAATGGTTGAAGAAGTCAAGAAAGCACCCGCCGTCACCAATCATTTTAATCGAAACAGCACTGGTCATTGTATTTCATATATGATTTTGTGATAAATGGGGGCAGCGCCTATTTTGTTTAGGAGTCTAGTTTTTTTTTAGTTTTTTTATAATGGAATAAATTAAATAATGGTTTATAATGAAAGTCAGTTTTTATTGAAAAGGAGAAACAATATGAAAAGTCTATTGACATTGGTGCTGTGTTTTGTACTTTGCTGTTCCGGTTTAAGTCAAACCAACACATTGCCAAGACCTTCGGGAAAATATTCTATTGGAATAACTTACCTAAATTTTACTGATGATAGCCGTAAAGAATTATTTGATAACAGCCAGAAAAAAAACCGAGAAATTACCGTTAAGGTCTGGTATCCCTCAGATAAAAAATCCAATCCTGAGCCTTATTTCCTCAATGCTCAATTTGCCATTAAATATTGTCAGTTTCCAGAGATATACAGAGACTTGAAAACAAATTCAGGTCGTGATTTGTTGGTTTCATCCAAAGAAAAAAAATATCCAATACTGATATTTTCTCATGGATGGGGTGAGCACTATTCGCAAAATTCCATCCTGATGGAAGAACTGGCCAGTCATGGTTACATCATTTTTAGTATTGCCCATCATTATGAGTGTAAATTTTCAACCTACCCTGACGGGCGGGTAATCCATATTGATATGAAAAGTACTAGGTTTCAGAAAATTTGGTGGGAGCAGCAAAATCCAGAAGCCATGAAATTGTTATATAAAATATATAATGCAAAAAATGATAAGGAACGATTGCTGGTTTTTCGGGAAACAAGCAATACCATACCCACACTCTTAAAAGAAAGTCCAAAGTACTGGGCAGAAGACATCTCTTTTTTTCTTGATCAATTAGGGGATATCAACCGGGAAAACAAGATCTTCAAAGCCAAATTGAATTTAGATAAAAT
>DAOWKX010000129.1 GCA_030639705.1 Candidatus Aminicenantota bacterium | reverse complement strand
TAACCGCTGCCCGTTACGGGTCCCAGAGTGGAAACTCCCTGACCACCCGTTACGGTTATGCACCCAGAGAGATCGACGTGTTATGGTATGATGACGGTGATTTAGTACCGGAATATGATGAAATCAATTTCGGTTATGTCCTGTGGACCAATACCGACAGGATTGATTACTCAACTGGCTGGAGAAAATGCAGTGTTGACCCGGATTTCAACTCTCCGTTGTTAGACGAGATATCCCTGTCCTTTGAAAAGGCCTTAGCTGAAGACCTTGCCGTATCTGTTTCAGGTTTTTATAAGAAGAGACACAACCTGGAGCGGGCAATCGGTGTGCTGTCCAGCGGTCAATTAGAAACCGAAACCGGAAACTGGTACTATGCCGGTGATTACACCTTTTTGGATGGATCAACCGCTCCTTACTACCTGAGAACCGAGAAACCGGGTACGTACTATTTCACCAGCTATGACAGTGACACTCATACAAGATATATGGCTTTGGTGTTACAGTTCTCCAAGAAATTCTCCAACAAGTGGATGTTTGATGCCTCATTTACCTATGCCGACTGGAAAGCCTTCAATAAGAAGGAAGACTACGGTTATTATGATGATGCTGGTGATCTTACCAACTACGATTACTTCAATGAAGCGGTTGTGGCGCCAGCTGTTTCCGGTAGTTCTGGCCTGTCCGGGATTTATGTGAATGCCCGCTGGCAGGTTAAGGCCTCCGGTCTGTATCAGCTGCCCTGGGGTATCAATGTAACCGGTGTGTTTCAGGCCCGTGAAGGTTATGTCTTACCCTATCATGAATCTCTATACCGAAGCGGAGTCGGCTGGACCAGCATGTACCCATCCGGAGAGAAGTTCGGCGATAACCGTCTGCCCACCTTCTGGATGCTGAGTATGGGTCTGGAGAAGACCTTTAAGATTTCCGAAACCGCAACTGCAACGCTGTTTGTTGATGGCTATAACATCACCAACAATGTCACCACCCTGCTGGTTGAGACCGATTATGCGGCTGATAATTTTGATCAGCCTCTGAGAATCCTGAACCCGGGAATCTTCCAGTTTGGTGTTCGTGTAAGCTTCTAATTGACACTGATATAGATATTCAAGTTGATAAAACCCCCTGTACCGTATGGTACGGGGGGTTTTTTTTTATATTGACGGTTTCCCCGGTTTTTTGTATGATACTAAGATGAAAAAGAAAATTCTGATTTTGATTTTTTGTGTGCTGATTGCCGGAGTCATAATATTCCTGGTTATGGGAAACGGTCACAAAACCTGGGAGGGGAATATACTCATCATTACCCTGGATACCACCCGGGCCGATACCATAGGCTGTTATGGTAACCGAAAGGTGAAAACCCCCAATCTGGACAGACTGGGAAAGCAGGGAATTCGGTTTGTGAATTGTTTTTCTCCGGTGCCCCTGACCCTGCCGTCACATTGTACGGTTTTTACCGGAAAATATCCCCTTGGCCACGGGGTGAGAAACAACGGAACCTTTTATCTGAAAGATGATGAAAAAACCTTAGCCGAAATATTCAAAGCTAAAAAATACAACACCTATGCGGTTATAGCGGCCTTTGTGCTGTTAGCTAAATTTGGATTGAAACAGGGATTTGACCTGTATGACGATTCATTAGATTCCCATAAATTAGTAAACACCTTTAAATCCGAAATCACCGCCGATGAGGTATATGAGAAATTCGAAAGCTGGTTTCGGACCAACTGGGAAAAAAATTTTTTTGCCTGGGTTCATTTTTATGATCCCCACACCCCTTATCAGCCGCCCAAAGAATTTTTCGATATCAAAAAAATTCAGAATAAGCTCGTCCGCTACCGGGGAGAAGTTGCCTTTATGGATGTTTATGTGGGAAAAATCATCGATTCACTGGAAAAAAGAGGCATTCTGGATAAAACCTTAGTGGTTGTGGTGGGAGACCATGGCGAAGCCTTTGGAGAACATGTGGAATTTGCCGGTCACAGCGTGTTCTGTTATCAGGAGAACCTCAGGGTTCCTTTCATCATTTTCAACCGGCGATTTTTTAAGAATCCTATGGTGGTAAACGATCGGGTAGCTACCACCGATATCATGCCCACCATACTGGAATTAACCGGGAGTAATCCCGAGGTTGGTGTTCAGGGGAGAAGCATGGTCTCATTATTAGCCGGAGGTCATTTTGAGGAACAGGCCACGGTATATATTGAGAGCATGTATGGCCAAGAAGAAATGGGCTGGGCGCCGCTCACCGGAGTCATGGCTGGAGAGTACAAATATATCTCTCTTCCGGAGCCGGAACTCTACAATTTAGTTGAGGATCCCGGCGAAAAGAAAAACCTGATCCGGATAAAATCCAATGTTTCCCGAAAAATGGATGAAAAGCTGAGAGAATTAGTAATACGATATTCCAGTGCTTCAGGGGAGTCGAAGCGTGTCATGTCGAAAAAGGATATTCAGCACCTGAAATCTTTAGGCTATATATCCGCTTTTTCAGGAAAAACCAGTGGCATTGTGGATCCCAAAAAGGGAATTGTTTTTAACAACCGGATAAAAAAAATAGCCGGAAAAATAAAAAAGGGTAAGTTAGCTGAAGCGGAAACCGAGCTCAACCGGATCATGAGGGAAAATCCCGAAATGATCAATTATGCCCTGATCAGTCAGTTATTTGCGGTTCATATTGCCCGAAATGATGTGGAAGCGGCCCTGGATTCCCTGAGAGACGGGATCAAGCGATTTCCGGACCGGGTAAATTTCCGCACACTGATGGGCCAGGTATTGTATGATCAGAAACGATATCAGGAGGTTTTCACCCAGTGCCGCGAAATTTTGGAAATCGATCCCTATTGTACCTGGGCCTATATTTTAAAGGGTGATAGTTTTGATCAGTTGAATAATCCCCGGGAGGCGCTGGAGAACTACTGCCGGGCGCTGGAACTTGAGCCGGAAAATATTTCCATGAGAATCAGGTATGCGGAACTGTTGTTGAAAAATACTAAATTAAAAGAGGCGTTAGCGGCATATAATGCCGTGCTGGACAACCGGGATGTCTGGAACACGCCCAGAATCCTCTATAAAATCGCTCTTTTCAATGCCAGCCATGGTACCCTGGATAAGGCTGAACAGCTGCTGAAACGAATCCTTGAGATCAAACCGGAGGGAAAATATTATTATATGTATGCCCTGATTCTGTTTAAGAACAAGAAATTAGCGGATGCACTTCATCACATGAAGATTGCAATAAATCAATACCGGGAACAATTGGATAAACCGCAGAGAGAGAAGGCACTGGAAGCCATCAACACCTGGCAACAGGCGCTCTGATTTTTTATTTTTTAGTCAGGTCCTCTATATAATATCCCTTTTCTATGATTTTTGTTTCCCCGTCCTCTATATCAAAGTTCAGATTTTCACCCATTTCCGGGTGTTGATAGGGGTAGGTGATGAGGTTCACATTCATATCATCGTGACCGGGCCAGGTGAGAGTGAAGGTATCTTCTTCTCCGGCATCGATAATACTGTAGCCGGTTTCGATCTGGGCAAACATGGGGAGTTCACCGATATTTCTGACAATCACTTCGGCACCCCCATTGTAGTCAAATATGAAGCATCCGTTTAAAATAACCAACAAGCCAATGCTCAGTAATATTATTTTTTTCATGGGTCCTCACACATATTGTTTTCTTTATTTAGACGTTTTATTTTATAATATAGTTTCGTTTAAAAGTCAATAATAGTGAGTTTTTTGTTTGCTTGAAAACTCTATTGCTGAGCTTTTGCTATGAGTCGATTTAGTCGGTTTTGATCTTTCAGTTTTAAACGGGGAAAATATCTATTCTTACACTTGAGCAGAATCTCATGAGCTTCCTGATTTCTTCCCATTTCGATTAGGGTAATTCCCAGGTTGAAATAGACATTTATGAATTCCGGGTTTAGGTGCAATGCTTTTTTCCAGTTATTAATTGCTTTTACTTTTTCCCCAGTGAATTTGTATGCAGCACCCAAGCCATTAAAAGCTGAGGCCAGCTTGGGGTCTAATTCAATTGCCCGTTTAAAGTTTTCAACTGCTTTTTTTAATAGGGGCTGGTTTTTATTCTTCAGGAAGAGGGATAAATATAAACTACCGATGTTATTGTAGACCAGGCCATAATGTGGGTCTAATTCTAAAGACTTCTGGTAAGCTTCCATTGCCTTTTGATACTTTCTTTTTTTATAATAGGCAACTCCCAGATAATTCCAGTTTTCTGCATTAAAATCTTCTTTTTGAAGCACTTGTTTTAATATAACAATAGCGGAATCTATTTTGTTGACTTCAGTGTACATAATAGCCAATCGCGATTTCAATTCCAGATTGTCAGGTTTTATTTTTAATCCAACACCGATAATTTCCAATCCTTTATCTGGCTGATTCAGTTTTTGATAAATTTCAGATAGATGGATATAAGAGCTGATACTATCTGGTCGCTTCTGGATAACCTGTTTATGGATTGCTATCGCTTGTTTGTATTTAAATTTTTTTACTAGGTTTCGAGCTTCTCGCAATTGATTTTGAAGAGGTAATAACACTTTCAGATCATCTTTCTTGGTGAAGTGGCTCTTTTTTTGCTGTTTAAATCCACTTAGATAGCCGAAGGTGCGCAGTTTTTGAATGGCCTCACGACTTAATTTTATTTTAGAGTGGTGATGATATTTGCCTGATAATTTTTTTTTTAGTTCCTTTAATGTACGGTTGAGCTTAGTAATTGGAACACGGCTAATGATATTTCGGGTCTCATGGTAATCTTTTTCAAGATCGTATAATTCTTTTATGGGAAGATGAATAAATTTTTTTTTCTTAAAAATAAATCCTTCAAGTGGCGCCCAGCCTTTACTATGATAAGCGGCTTTTGATTCAAAATATATGATTCTATTTTCTTTCTTGCCATTTTTTATCAGGGGAATCAATGAGCTTCCTTGTAAATGAGCTGGAGTTTTTAAGTGAAGAATATCACAGATGGTAGGGAATATATCCACATGAGAAACATAATTTTTAATTTTTTTAGCAGTGATTTTTTTATAAAAGAGTATCAAAGGGATGTGAATAGTTGAATTATAGCTGAAATAGCCATGCTCGTATTCACCATGTTCACCCAGTGATTCTCCATGGTCTCCGGTAATAATAATGATGGTATTATTAAACATCTGGTTTTTTTCTAAGAAACTAAATAATCGTCCCAATTGGCTATCAACATAGGCCACCTCGCCTGAATAGGGGTCATCTTTATACTTTTTTTTATACGGCGAAGGAGGGTCATAGGGGGTGTGAGGGTCCCATACATGGACAAAGCAAAACCATTTTTCATTTCTACTTTTGAGCCAATTTAAAACAGGTGTGACCACTTCTTCAGCAATAAAAGTATCTTTTTTTATAGGTTCAAAATAAAAATCAAATCCTTGGTTCAGTCCAAAATATTGACTTAAAACAAAGGAACCGACAAAAGCAGCGGTTTTATATTTAAATTGTTTTAAATATTCGGCTAAAGTTAAGAATCTTTCATTTAACTTGAATCGGTTGTTATCACTGATTCCATGATAGGGAGAAGTAGTACCAGTCAGAATATTGGCATGTGAGGGTAAGGTTAAGGGATTGTGGGCAAAAGCCCGGGTAAAAACAACTCCCTTTTTTGCGATTTTGTCAATGTTAGGTGTTTGTACAAATTTTTTATTACAAAAACTCAGACGATCATATCTCCAAGTGTCAATTGAAATCAATAGAATATTGGGTTTTTGAACTGCCAACAAATTGATTTGTAGGATACATAAAATAAAAATATTTTGAATTGCAGATTTTTTCATTTTAGCTCACATTCATTTCTCTATTTTTTTAGACGTTTTTTTTATAATATAGTTTCGTTTAAAAGTCAATATCATATTTTTAGCTGTTATTGATCGGACATTTCTTTAATCAGTTGGTCGGCAACGTACCATTTTCTGTATTCCAGATAATGAACATAATTGGTGATGATTTTGGTGGCAATAATCCGGTTTCTTTTGTATAAATAGTGGAATTCCTTTTCTTTTTTGCGCAGGTTTTTAAATACAAAGTTTTCAAAATTGCCCCAGGCCTTGCGGGTCATTTTAATCCGGTTTTTATAATCTTGGTCCACCAGCTCGGATAAACGGGCAAACTGGAAGAATGCATGTCGGGGTTTATATTTGAAATAGCTTTCCGGTTTATTAAAATGGCTGTCCAGGGCATTATCGGTCCCGGTCCTGTTATATCCCGAGGGAGGGGTGCACAGGGGAAAATACCAGGGGGAATAGGCATTTGAATCCGGTCTGCCCAAGGCAATCCATACCAGGCTGGAAATTTCTTTGGGCAGATTCTGTCTCAGGTGGGCCACAACAGAATAGCGGGTGGACCGGGTACAAATCGTGCGGTGTCTGGTGGAATTGGGAGAGCCCTTTTTATAATGATCGGTAACATCGTATTCTGTGTCTTCATAATGATCTCTCAACACCCTGAAACAATCCGTGATTTTCAGTTTTCTTTTAGGTTTAAATGAAAAGGGGAGTTCGGAATCGATCGGATATCGATCTTTGGCTAAAAGATTTGTGCCTCTCCACTGCCTGAGGATATTATACTTAGCTTTCAAATTTTCAGGATCTGAGTAGGCCCGGGTAAAATTGAAATCTCCGTGTTTTTCGGGATCGTACCACTTTTTTTGAATGGCATACTGGATTAGATCCGGGGATGCTAAAAAATTTTTAGAGTCCCGGAGATTGATTTTTTTGATGGTATAATAATTGGAAATCACGGTCACTTCATCATCCGGTACTCTACGGGCAATCCAGTGTCTTCCCTTGACCAAATGTAAAACCCAGCCCTCTTTTTCATCGGCAATGCACAATGTTCTTCCCGAGGAGTAATATCCAAAGGTATCGATCAGTTGACCGGCAATCTGAATGGCATGTCGGGCTGACATCGCCCTCTGGGCAATCAACCGTCTGAGCATAAAACCGATTCCCCCGTTGATGATATGACCGTTTTTTTCTCTGGAGACACACCGGTTTGAGACAACCACCACACCATTCTCATTGAAATAAGAATCTCCGAATTCAAAGCCCGGAAGCTGCAACCATAAAAAAGCAAAGGTCTTTTTTACCTGAGGGGTCATTCCACCGTTTTTCAGGTTAATAATTTCATTTTTTGGAGGAAAACGGGAACCCTGCCGGTGAATATCCAAAAACCAATGGTCTCCGCTGTCGTCTTCATTGTGAGCCATGATGACCGAGCCGTCATCGGTTGCATCTTTGCCGGCTATGATGGTAAAACAATTGGGATCCGAGGCATAAAGAAACCCGCAACCTATAATGATAAATAATATGATTGCTTTTTTCATGACTCTTTCTCTACTACCGGGTATTTTTCTTTTAGCATATTACATTATACCTTATTTTGGGAGAGGTTTAAAGTGAAAAAATTGCCGGTATGAGCTTATTTTTAACTTCGGATTTTTGGAGAAACAGGACCCCTATTTATTCTCTAACCTTCCTTCTTTGAGATACCATTCCGCAGTTCTGGTCAGGCCCTCTTTAAGAGAAATCTCCGGGTTGTAGCCCAACTCTTTTTGGGCCTTGGATATATCAAAAGCCCGGTCCTTGGTAAAAAAATCAAGTCTCCGGGGATAAAGCGGCGGCTCGATGCCCAGGGGGCGGCATATTTTTTCACAGCAGAAGGCTGCCAGCTGAACCGGCCACAGGGGCAGATGTTTTTGGGGCACCGGTTTATTTAAAATCAGGGCGATTATTTCAACCAGCTGGTTCAGCTTAACATACTCTTTACCGCCGATGGCGTAGGCTTGGCCTGAGGCATTGGGATTTTCTCCGGCCAGGATGATCCCCCTCACCAGGTCTTCTACAAAGGTGAGGTGATAGAGCACATTTCCTTTTCCGATCATTCGGAATTTCCCATTGTAAATATACTTGAACAATTTTAAAAAACGGGTGTCTCCGGGGCCGTAGATACCAAGCGGTCTTACCACCACAACATCGAGTTTTTTTTCCTTAAAATAGTGGAGTGCTAATTTTTCCCCTTCCACTTTTGATTCCTGATAGTGATCACCCGGGTTATACGGAGCAGATTCTTTTGCAGGTGGATTTTTTATCTCTCCCTGAACACCCACCGTGCTGCAATGAATGAATCGTTTAACTCCTGCGGACAGGGATTCTTCCAGAAGGGCACGGGTTCCTTCAAGGTTGACTTTGAAGAACATCTCTTTGGCTACCCCTTCCTGACGGTATAAGGCAGCGATGTGAAAGACCAGGTCAACGTTTTTCAACTTACCCATCAGGGAAAGGGGTGCTGCCAGGTCGCCCTCAACAAGTTCGATATTTAATTTTTCTAATTTTTTGATATTGCTGGTTGTTCTGACCAGCGCTTTAATGGAGTAGCCTTTTTTTTTGAGTGCCTGGCAGAGGTAAAATCCGGTAAATCCGCTGGCACCGGTTACCAATGCGACCTTTTTATCTTTTTTTTTAATCGACATTATTTTGTTGCAAAAGCCATTATATGCCAGCCGGTCTTTCCGGTTATGAATTTGGGAATGATATTGAAAAGGGGAACAAATAGCCTATTGAAAAAAACGGCTTTCAGTCCTTTCTGCAGCCTGGAGGGTACCGGAAAACGTTCGGTGAACATATTGATCTGCGAAAAATTTTTCAGAAGTTGGTAAAACTCTTTTCGGGTGTATTTATTTAATACCGGTGCATCGGTATGCTCCATTTTTACCTTCAGGGTCTTAGAGAGAAAATTTAACCAGGAGTGACGGTTGTATACCATCATGATGGCGGTTCCTCCCGGCTTGAGAACCCGGTGGATTTCATCAATCATTGCCCGGGCATTGGCCGTATATTGAATCACGCCATGGGCATAGACGCAATCAAAGCTGTTGTCCGTGAATTCAAGATTTTCTCCGTTTCCCCTCTTCAAATGGCCATTCAGTAAATGAAAGTTAAAATTTTTACGGGCCAGTTCAATGGATTTGTCTGCCAGGTCGATTCCGGTAACCATTGCTCTGCTGCTGGCAAAGCGAAGCAGATCAATTCCCACTCCGCAACCGATTTCCAGAACTGTTTTGCCTTTGAATCCGTTGAAATCCACCCGTTTGGGTAAGTAATGAAGTTTTTCGAAGCGGTATGACTCAAGGTCTTTAAAGAATCCTTCACTCCCAACCGGATGTCTGGCAATTTCCAGATCATGGATGTGAAGGTTCCAGTAGGTCTGGATTTCCTTTATCAGGGGATTTTCCCGGTCTGCAATCGTTTTGTTTTTTTTCATTGGCTGTTCTGTGTTTAAGGTCAAAATAAGTTGAATGATAGTATACTGTCCGGGAAAAGTCAAGACCTGTCTGCTCCCTTAATTCACCATCTGAATATCCTAATTTGATGAAAAATACGATCAATAATGGGTAAGGGCAAGCCCTGTTGAGTTATTCAACAGGGCAAGCCTTACCCCTACAAAAACATGAATAAAAAATGTAGGGGCAATCCCTTGCGGTTGCCCATCATTACAGGATTATGGAGTTTAGGTGGTGGATTTTGGGCTCTTGAATCCGTTCTGAATTTACTGTTGAAAATCAATGTGAAAAACCGGGGAAAAATTACTGGAATTTCCATCCCGGTCAACCGCCTGTACCTGAAAATAGATTTCGGAATGTAAATAGCTATTATACGGGAAATTGAGGAAGGTAAAATAGTTGGAATCGGACCGGGTGATGCGGTTCAGGCTATCCGGGGAATAACCGAATTCTATCCGGCAGTGGTCGAAATCGAATTCTAAATTTTCTGACCATTTCACGGTTATATGATTGGAATCACTGCTAACCAAGGAAATATTTTTTGGGGCAAACGGTTGAAGTTCAAGAATTTTAGGTTCAAAAAGATCTGCCATGATTTCATGACCCAGCGGGCTGGGGTGGAGCCCCTTGATATCCTCCAGGCAGGCTTCCCATCCGTCAGGGTGTTGGAAAAATGCCGTATAGGTATCAATATAGGCAATATTATTACGGGTGGCCAATTCAATGATCAGTAAATTCAATGCTTCGGTTTCTTCTTTGAAGACCTGTACTCCGGGTTCCCATAATTGGGCGGGTGGAATGGTTGAGATGATGGGGACCATACCGTATTTGTTTTTAGCATTGAGGCAAATCCATTCCAGGTTTTCGGCTGAACTGGCTGTTGAGAAAAAAGCGACATCATTGGTCCCATAAACAATCAAACAAAAAAAAGCCGGATTTGGAGCAAAATCTTTGTCCATTCGTTCAACTGCATGATAGGTATTGGTGGCTGTTTTTCCCAGATTGATAATGTGGGTTTGGCCATATTCCTCTAACATTTCCTGTACTCTTGCTAAGTAGGCCAGTTCCGGATGCAATTCCCCCTCCAGATCATTCATCCGCATTTCTCCGCAGGTGATACTGTCACCAAAAGCGATAATGGTATTCAGAGATACATCATCCCACTGGGGCAAGATTTTTTCTGTTTCTCTTAATATAATTTCCTTTTTGATAAGATATGGTTCCAGATCATCCAGCTCAACCTGGTAAGTATAACGATGGTACAGGGTTTCGGTTTCGATTTGGAGTCGATTGTTTTCTCTTTGGAAAGAAAATATTTTTTCATGATCTGGCGTCCCGGTGATATTGATGAGCCTGCCGGAATTCAGCTCAAATAAAAAAAGCTCGTCGTTTTCAGCGTTATTTCCCTTAAATAAAAAAATGGGTGATCCCTGGCCATTAAAAATGATATCTGGTTTCGAAATAAAATGAAATCCGGATAGAGCGGTCATTTTACATTTTTTTTCAAGTGAATCATAATAAGCCAGATCAACATTTCTTTTTTTAAAATGAACCCAGGAAATAATGAACCGGCTGTCCTTCAGGGCAACGGTTGGAAATAAGTTTACCCCTCCGAATTCCAGGCTCAAATTTTTTTCTTCTGCACCCCTCAGAAAGATATCGGTTCGAAATTCCTGACAGTTGATTTCAATCCAGTACATTTTGTTGTTTACCCTGAAATTCAGGGAAGCATCTTCAGGTGAGAAGACAGCCGCACTGGCACCGATAAGACCAAAAAGAAAGAAAAAAAGAACAAGGTTGGTTGTCTTTTTCATAACGGAATATTATCAGAGAACTCAGGCGATGTCAATTTCAAATGGTTTCTTGTTATTCAACTCTTTTCTCAGTAAATCGACTTCAGCCTCCCATTTCTCCTCACTCCAATCAAAAAGGCCTTTTATCTTTTCCAGGATTTTTTTGGTTCTCAGCGGATTATCACCGATAGAAGTTCGTCTCAACAGGAGGTCACTCAGATGAACCACCGATTCTTTGTCCATTATTTCTTTTAAAATACCAAGCTGGATTTCGCTTTCCGGTTCCCATTCATAACCAAAAGAAATGTCGAGGATCGTTTCATATTTTAGATTTTCATTATCGGATATTTTTATTGAGTCCGGGAATATTTGGCCTATGGTTTTTTCTGCAACCAGACGTGAGGTGGTAAATTTTACTCCGGAGACGCTGAATAGGCCACGGGGTCCATTGTGGCTTGAATGGTCGATGATGGTCTCTCTTACTGCTAATTTTCCGGCATCGGTTGCGGGGAGGACACCGGAATATACCCGGAGAATATTTTTTTCGGTCAGGTCCAGTCCCGGGACCAACCCATTTATATCATCGATAAATTTTTCCATTGCCTCGCGGGGTACCACCCGATCGGTATCGCTTTTCTCAACTTCCAGTTCTCCGGTCCCCACTAACAACCGGTTTTTCCAGTTGTGAAAAAAATAGGTGTGCTCATTGCCCTGATGACAGGTGAGCCCCAGAGAATAACGGGATAACGATTGTTTATCGAACAGAACATTCCAGTTTAATAAGCGCTTTATGAAAAGTGACGGGTAGTCTTTATCAAAGTGGCGCGCAAGATCACGGCTCCAGGGTCCTGCTGCGTTGATGACCACCGGGGCATTAAATTCATATGTCTGATCGGATTCCATATCCCGGGCCACAATGCCTTTCACTTTTTTTTCGCTGAGCAAGAGGTCGGTTGCTTTCAGGTAATTAAGCGCAACGCTACCCATTTGAATTGAAAATTTTAATACCTCCATTAATAATCGCTGGTATTCTTCTATACACCCATCATACCAGACAGCTCCCCCTTCCAGTCTGTCTTTATTCACCCGGGGGAAAATTTTTTTGACCGCTTCGGCATTGATGGTTCGGGAGCGGGAAAGCTTTTTTTGGGGAAGAATTCCCCTGTTTCTGTTTATGGCTAACAGATCATTAATGAGTAGGGCGATTCTCAAAATACTGCGTCGTTTCAACCCTCTTTTATACAGCGGCATCAAACAGGGCATGGGTTTCAGCTGAACCGGGAAGTTCTGGAAAAACCATTTTCGCTCTTTGGTTGACTCCATGAACCGTTTCAGGTCCAGGGTTTGCAAATATCTGAGTCCTCCGTGAACGGTTCGCAGATGATTCAAACTGGTCTGACCGCCGAAATCTTTTTCTTCTACCAGCAGGGAGCGATAATTTCTCCGGGTTGCTTCCAGAAGCAGCATGATCCCGTAGATGCCACCTCCGATAATGATCAGGTCATAATTTTTATGGGAATGGTGTTTCACATCTCTGCTGATTGTTGACATCTCAATTCGTCCTTATGTTAATCATCTTTTTTTAATAACCCTGGCCGGGGAGCCGGCGGCAACGGAATATGGGGGTATGGAGGTGAGGACCAGGGATGAGGCACCAATGACAGATCCTTTTCCGATGGTAACCCCGTCCAGTATGGTGGAAGAAGCCCCGATCCAGATATCGTCTTCGATATTTATTCCGCCTTTTGATACAGATGGCTGAAACCAGATGGGGACATCTTTTTTTTCAAAACTGTGATTTCCGCCGGCAATCAAATACGATTGGCCGGCTGTGAATACATATTGTCCGATTTTCAGGCTGGTTTCGGAAATCAGGGTGTTGTTGGGTCCAATATTGGAATAATCACCGATTTTGATGGTTCCACCCTTACAGCTGACGATGGTATTTCTCCCCACTAATACATTATTACCGATGATTATTCCTTCATTTTCTTCACCTTTGGCATCGATAACCGTATTGTCATCAAATACCACATGATTTCCGATTTCAATCTTGCGGGGATGCCGGATGGTCATGTTTCTCCCGAAAATAACACCTTTACCGGTTTTTTTTAACAGCCGCGGAAAGAATATTTTTCGCAACAGCAGGCCAATCCCTCCGGGAATACCGGAGAATAAAGTCATGATCAATTCATATTTTAAAAAGGTATAAAAGGATACCTTTCCCGGAAATAAATCTTTATATTTTGACAGGGTTCCTTTTTTCTGGTTCAAAAGAAATTTTTGATCTCCAATAAACTCCCTTTCTTTTTTGTTCATCGGACTATTTTAAACCAATTTAAAGGGAAATTCAATAACCCGGGTGAAGTATCAATTTTTTATAAAAAAGGATTTCCCTTTCCGGCTTTTTTTTAGTCCGGAGTACCGGTTTCGGGGATATTATCGGATTGATTTTTTTGTTTTTTATGATATAATCATTCTTTCGTTTAATCTGATTCTTTTCATTATACCATTTGAGGATAACAAAAAAAATGAAGATGTCGGGGTATATTTCATGGACGCTGCACTGAGAGAAAATCGTACGCGAGCGGATCACCGTTTCTTGGTCATCTTGGGAGGTGGTCCTGGCGGGCTGGCAGTTGGCTATTATGCAAAAAAAAATAAAATCCCTTTTGTTATCTGTGAGGCAGAATCCAGAACAGGTGGAAATTGTGTAACCCTCCGGCACGGGGAGTTCTTATTTGATTCCGGAGCCCATCGTTTTCATGATAAGATTCCCGGGATAACCAGGGAGATCAAAGCCCTGATGGGAGATGATATTGTTAAAATCGATGTCCCCAGTCAGATCTATTTTAAAAATAAATTAGTTGATTTTCCCCTGTCGCCTTTAAATCTGTTGAAAAACCTGGGATTATTTACTTTTATAAAAGCCGGACTTGAAGTCTTAGTTTCAAAATTAAAGAAAAAGAACGGCGAAAAAAATTTTGAGACCTTTGCCCTGCGAACCTATGGCAGGACAATTGCCAATCTTTTTTTATTGAATTATTCGGAAAAATTATGGGGTGCCCCGTGTAATCAGCTCTCTCCCAATGTATCCGGTAAACGGATGAAGGGTCTGGATTTGAAAACTTTTTTAAAAGAAGCTGTTATGGGCAGAAAGGCAAAGACAGAACATCTGGACGGTGCATTTTATTACCCCAGAGAAACAGGTATCGGTGCCATTACAGAAAGGCTGGAACAGTTTTGCGGTCAGGACAATATTCGCCTGAATTTCAAGGTTACAAAAATATTTCATGATCATAAAGAGATAAAAGCAGTAGAGATAAACGGGAGAGAAAGAGTTGACACTCCTTATGTGGTCAGTACCTTGCCCATTAATCGTTTTTTATTGATGCTCGATCCGGCACCTGCCGAACAAATTCTGGAAATGGGCAAGAATCTCCGTTTTCGAAACATTGTGCTGGTGGCACTCTTCCTGGATATGGAATCAATAACCCGTGCGGCAACCGTATATTTCCCGGGGAGCCATTTCCCCTTTACCCGCTTATATGAAGCAAAAAACAGGAATCCCATCATGTCTCCCAGAGGCAAGACTTCGGTTGTTGTTGAAATACCCTGTCAAGACCAGGATGCCTTCTGGAACATGGATGATACCCCGCTGATAGAACTGGTCCAGGGCAAGCTGATTGAGGTCGGTTTAATCCAGAAGGATAAAATCATCGATGCCACGGTCGACCGGATGCGGGATGCCTATCCGATATTGGAAATGGGGTTTGATGACAAGATAAAAAAAATATTTTCTTTTTTACAAACCTTTAAAAATCTCAGAATCTCCGGAAGAAACGGGAAATTTTTATATACCCATGTTCATGATATGATGCATTTTGGCAAGGATATCATTGATGACTATCCGTTTGAATAAAAATGACTTTAAATCTCTGCTCAGTGGATGATCCATGTGTGGTTTTGTCGGTGTTTTAATATTAGACCGGGGTCAATATGATGTTCCCGATAATATTATTCTCGATATGGTCAACACCATTCAACACCGTGGTCCCGATTATACCGGTTCTCACTGGGATGGGCCCTGCGGACTGGCCCACGCCCGCCTGAGCATAATTGATCTGAGTGAGGCTGCCCGCCAGCCCATGTCCAATGAAAAGGGGACTGTGTTTATTGCCTACAATGGTGAAGTGTAGAATTTTCAGGACTTGAAAAAATCGCATCACCTTGATGAAAAAGGTCATCGGTTTAACTCCAGTTCGGATACGGAGGTCATTGTGCATCTGTATGAAGAAAAAGGGATTGATTGTATTACCCAGTTGAATGGAATGTATGCCTTCGCCTTATGGGATAGCCGAATAAGAACCCTGTACCTTGCCCGGGATCCCTTTGGCATCAAACCCCTTTTTTACACGCAGTTCAAGGGGGCATTATGGTTTGCATCAGAGATCAAGGCCCTGCTTCGGATTCCCGGTTTTTCCCGCCGACCCAACCTTGAGGCCTTTTATCATTATCTCTCTTTTGATTATATCCCGGGAAAGTTAACCGCTTTTGAAAACATTCATGAGCTGCGGCCCGGCCACCTGATGACCATAAACACTGAAAAATCCGGTCATTCGTTAAGGCGGTTTTTTGATATCGAGTATCCGGTTAATAGGGGAATGTCTGAGAAGGAGGCGGTGGCTCAAACCTACCAGCTTTGCTATGAAGCGGTTCAGAGGCATTTAATATCGGATGTTCCGGTCGGAGTCATGCTATCCGGAGGAATTGACTCCAGCGCCATGACCGCATTAATGGCAAAGATTCGCAATGATTCCGATTTCCATACCTTTTCACTGACTTTCAATGAATCCAGTTTCGATGAATCAGAGGATGCCAGACATGTTGCTCAACAGTTAGGAACCCATCACCATGAAATATTGGTGACCCCTCAGAAAGTGGCCCGGTTGCTCCCTAAATATTTAACCTTTATCGATGAACCCTATGCCGATGGATCGGCGATTCCCACCTTTCTGTTAGCTGAGAATGCCAAGGATCATGTAACCGTTCTGTTATCCGGTGAGGGAGGAGATGAATTCTTCAGCGGATATGATACCCATATGGCCTATAAGGTGCGCCGGTTATACCGGAAGATTCCCCGGTTTCTCAGACGGGGAGTCATCACACCGCTGGTGAATCAATTGCCGGTATCACACAAAAAACTCAGCCTGGAATTTAAGGCAAAGCGGTTTATTCAGGGGGCAGAACTTGACATACCCAATTCCCACTTTTTCTGGCGGGTGGTCTTAACCGAAGATGCAAAAAAAGGCATACTCGGTAATGAAGCCTTTTTTAAAGACCTGGAACCGTCGGTTCATTTTTTTGAAGATGCCTATCGACACTGCGGCGCTTCGGATGATTTGAATCGGTTATTGTATATCGATTACAGTTATCATCTTCCGGATGACCTGATGATAAAAAATGACCGGATGACCATGGCCCATTCGCTGGAAGCCAGGGTGCCCTTTACGGACAAAAAATTAGTGGAATTTTTATCCACGGTTCCGGTAAAACTAAAATACAAAGGAAGAAACAAAAAACATCTATTAAAATCCGCCCTGAAGGGAATGTTGACGCCCAGGATATTGAACAAGAAAAAAATCGGTCTGGAAATGCCCTATTCCAAATGGATGCTCACGGAACTTCGTGATATTGTTGAAAGTGTTTTATCCCCCGAAACCGTCCGTTCAACCGGATTTATCAATGCTGAAGGTGTGAACCGCCTCTGGGAGGAGCACAAACAAAAAAAAGTCGATCATGGACGGGCATTATGGGGATTGGTAAATTATTTGCTCTGGTATAAAGTATACATTGCCCGGGAATCACTTTAAACATATGTTTCAATGATAAAGAACAGTCTGGGAAAAGAGTTTTTAATTAAGAAGACCGACGATATTATCATTCAATTTTTTCGTTATGGTTTTGCCGGTGGTATTGCCTTTGCTGTTGATTTCAGTTTGCTCTATATTCTAACTGATTTTTTTCATATCTATTACCTGGTTTCAGCAGCAATTTCTTTTATACCGGGAATCGCTGTAAATTATGTTCTGAGTATCCACTGGGTGTTCAACAACCGGGTGTTAAAAAATAAATCGGCTGAATTTTTTTTCTTTACTTGAATCGGGCTGGGGGGATTGGCTTCCAATGCATTGTTTATGTGGCTTTTTA
>DAOWKX010000084.1 GCA_030639705.1 Candidatus Aminicenantota bacterium | reverse complement strand
TCACAGAAAAAGAAATCAATCTATCTTCCAAATCATAATTTTTTTTCTCTTCACTCATACTTAAAAATTCGTAATTCAATATTCAAAATTGTTCGTACTAGTTCGTCTTGTTGGTTGCTAATTTTTTTTATTAAATTCGAATTATTAAATTATTTTCGGATTTTGATATTGACCCGATCATTTTCTTAATACAACATTTTAATTATAAAAGTACATATTCCAAAAACAACAAATACAAAAGTAAGGCTCGAAAATGTTCCAATAATAAAATATTCAGAGATTTTCATCTTCTGAGAAACATTACCCTGAATATCACCAAAACGATAAATAGCTTTGAGTGTTAATACTATCCCTACAAATGCGATTGAATTAACAAAAAGGGCAATATAAATAAGAAAACGCTCCAATTGACCTATTAATTTTCCTGCATTTTTAAATCCACAGGGCATATCCTTAAAATGGAACCTCTTTAAAATAGCAGCGACAATCGGAGCTCCTGCTACTATAGAAATTATACAGCCTATCAAATGAATAATTAATTTAAAATCTCGAAACATTAATTATTTCTCATAACCTGAAACAGGGAAATCTCAAAGAGCCTTATAAGGTTGACTCTTGACTATTCAACCTTATAGGGTTGACTTATCGAGATAAACTTTGTTAATCATCTTTTGAATATTATCTATTGCCTGTTGCAACTCCCGTATACCGTAATTTCTGATCATCTTGTTTACAGCTTCCTTTGAAACTTTTTCCTTTTCAGCTACCCTGACTATTGATTGATAATGATTGTATAGCATATACCTCCTGAAAACCACTTTTTCTGTCCACCGTTTTTTTATGAATCCCATCAAATTCAGGATTGTACCAATACCATTAAGTTTTTGGTCGCTTTCTAAATAATAGAGACTTTTATTTTTCCTTGCTAATTCAATTGCTTTTCTAGCCAGTACAAATGCTGATCCTCTCATGGTTTGAGTAGAGGATTTTATTTCAGTTGAAATCAAACCAATTCCTATCCCAATCCTGAAACGCAAGGGAAAGAGATGGTATTCTAAAAAATCAATATACTTAAAAATGTTCTGTCCGGTTTGTAACAATCCCTGGAACTCATCACCAGCAAACATCTGGAATGGAACCAGGGGATTTAATTCTTTATTCATCTGTTTCAGGATATCCGGCAATTTGTTTAAATATTCACTATATTTTGAAAAATTGGACCCGATTACATCACCATTTAAACAGATGTATTTTTTGTTATTCATTAGTATTTAGCCCTGCGCCTGCATTGTCCTGTCTTATTTTTATTTCCTTTAGTGTTCGTACTTGTTCGTCTTGTTAAATGCTAATAATTACCTGAGTTTTTTTATTTTTTTCTCTATTTCTTTTACAAAATGTTCTCTTATATCTGTTAATGAGACTATGTATTTTGGTTCTAAATGCTGATCAATTCCTTTCTCCTTAATATCATCAATATATACTAACTGCTGTGAAAATAGTTTAAATGTGCCCATATGGAGAATATCTTTTGAAATTCCAAACATTTCATCAATAGAGTAAAGTTCTTTGTTTAGAACATAAAGATCATAATAATCTCTAAATTCACTTCTCAGAGATAAGGTGTAAACTTTCATTGCTGTTATCAGTTCAACAGAAGCAATTTCAATATTACCATATTTTTTATTTTTCTTATTTTTCAAACAATCAAAACCACTTGCGAAAAAACTGATCTTTACCTTACCTAACAGAAAATCAATCTGTTCAGATGAAGGCTCGGCTAATATTTCATATTTTATTCCATTCTTTCTGAAAAAAGCGAACAGTTTCCCTTTATCCAGGCTGGTTCCATTTTTAAAAAAATCCAGGTCTTCACTCATTCTGTGTTTCAGATAAATGGAAAGCGCTGTACCGCCTACCAGAGTGTATTCCAATAAGGTTTTTTTAAGATATCTTACCCCGGATAAGGTTTCAAATACCTCTCTGGTATTTTGAGGCATGCTGGCTTTTATATTAATCTCTGGCATAAATTATCTCCAAAACCGAGTTTAATTTTTTAAACCTTTTGTTATTCCTGATTTTTTTATTCCATAGATTTTTTATCAAATTCCCACCCACAATTTTTTCAAGCATAAATATTTCTTCAAAATCACCATATATTAATACTTTTTCTACAACAATTTCTTCTGGTAAATCTGCATTCTTTTTATAATTCCAGAAGTATTTAGCTTCAAACGGTAATTTGTCTATTCTCATCTGTCAAGTTTTTAGTCTAATACGGTTCATCATTAAGGTATTCCTTAAAAACTTTTTCATTTAAAAACCGCTCAATATCAAAATTGTTCGTTTCTGTTCGATTTTGTTAGTTGCTAATAATTCTTTTTTTAAAATTTTAGGCCTAATTTACTAGCATTCTTTTTAATATAATCCCATTCGATTTTCCTGTCCGAGTTGATAAGGTTTTCAACATCAAGCTGGTCCTGTTTCCGATTGGAAATTTTTTTCATGAGAATAAGATCCTCAATGGATATTATCGGGAGTTTCTTTCCTCTGAATTCCAGCCAGATTCGTCTTTCTACCGCCTGTTTTAAAAACGGCTTATCTGCGATAATCATATCCAGAACAAATATATCATCAGATCCGGTGATGGATACAATATGTCTCCATATTAAAATATCATTGAATTTCATAGGCTCTTTATGGGTCTGGACAATCCGGACCGAATCTTCCAGATAACGGGTGATGGTATGTTCTTCTCCTTTATTGATGACAATCAAGAGATCCAAATCCTCGGTTGCCCGGGGAGTACTCCATATTCCAACTGCCCAGCCTCCGGCAATACAAAATTTGACGCCTTTCTCTTTAAAAGAGCCGGAAACCTCGATGATTAATTTCTCTAAATTTGCTGCGATTTCCATTGTTTATTTTTTCTGTCTACCATTTCTCGGTTGATTTTTTTTTCAAGTTCTTTCTGGCTTTGTTCAGGATAAAGAGAACGGTATAAAGAGAGCTTTAACTCAAGAATCATATTTAAAAGCTGAAAACTTCGTTCTAAATTTTCTGCAGGGGATGGTGTTTTTGTCAGATTATTGTTAGTTGCTTCATTATTTATTTTACTCATGGTATTTAACTTAAATTCGAAATTTGTTAGCTGAGGAGACAGGAGACAGAAGTTGAGAAGATAAGAAGTTCTGAAGATGAGAAGTTATGAAGTTGAAAACCAATAAACTGGTTTTTTACGTCTTTGCCTTTACCTTCTTTCTTTATCTTTACCTTAACCTTTGCCTTAACCTTAATTTCTTCATCTCTTCACCGAATCCACTACGGCAAAGGTAGTAAGGGTGGTGGCATAAAGTTCTTCAAAGGGGATGGGGGACGGGGAGCCGGTCTGGATGGCATTGAGAAAGGCAATGAGTTCTTGTTGATAACCCATATCCGGCCTGCGGAATCTGGTGGTGGTGATTTTCTTACCAAAAACTTTCATGGTTTTAAAGTCATTGATGGCAACCACCTGGTTGTTGCAGAAAACCTCCAGATACTCGGAGGAGACCTTTTTATTTCCGTTGGAGAAATATCCAATGGTGGCAATGCTGCCGTTGTCAAATCCCAGGTTGATCACCAGGGTATCCTGCAGGTTATCCTGGTCTCTCAGGCTTTTGGCCGAGATGGATGATACCTCTCCGCCGGAGAGATAGATGGCCAGGTCGATAAACTGACAGACCTCACCTATAATCACTCCCCCGCTCACTTCCGGATCATACAGCCAGTGATCTTTGGGGAGCTTCCCGGCATTGATGCGGTAATGGATGGCCTTGGGCTGATCGGAGATAAACATATCTTTAACCCGCCTGATAAAGGGGGAAAACCTCCGGTTAAATCCCACCATCAGAATGGGCAGTGGTTTTTTTCGGTTAATCAGTAGCCGGTGGGTTTCCCATACCCGTTTGAGTTCATCCTTGGTCAGGGCCAGGGGTTTTTCTACAAAAATATGTTTGCTCATGGTCAGGGCCTTGACTATAAATTCGGCATGGAGATCATGGGGAGTAGTGATAAATACGGTATTGATGCGGTCATCGGCAATGATTTCATCTACATTGCCGGTGG
>DAOWKX010000245.1 GCA_030639705.1 Candidatus Aminicenantota bacterium | reverse complement strand
CTTTTCCTCTGCTGAGCGGGAGTTGGAATTTCAGCTTTATGAAAACCTGTTTCCAGATAATGCCTATGGTTTCAGTTCTGGAGGGTATCCAGAAGCCATTCCCAAACTGACATATCAGCAGTTTTTGTCTTTCCACAAACGGTATTATCATCCATCCAATAGTTATATTTTCCTCTATGGTGATGGGAAGTTGATGGAAGAGTTAAAATTTATCGATGAAAAATATCTGTCCAAATTCGATCAGATAAAGGTGGATTCTTTTATCCCCATGCAGAAACCTTTCAACCAGATGAAAGAGGTTGTGTCTGAATATGCCATATCTGCAAAGGGAAAACCGGAAGATCAGACCTTTTTGAGTTTGAGTTTTGTGATTGGTCAGGGAATTCAGTGTGACCTGGGAATGGCACTCGAGGTGTTAAGTGAAGTATTATTGAACTTACCATCTGCGCCTTTACGCAGGGCATTAATCGATGCTGGAATCGGAAAGGATGTGGGTGCATCGGTCGATGAATTGAAACAAAATGTTTTTAAAATAACTGTTCGGAATGCCAATGAAACTGACAGGGACAGATTTAAAAAAATTGTCTTTGATACTCTGGACAAAGTCGTCAAAGAGGGATTGGATAAAAAAATGGTTGAAGGTGTGATCAACCGGATGGAATTCAATTTGCGTGAGGGTAGTCAGAGTTCCTATATCCCCAAGGCAATCCTGGATAATTACCGGGCAATGACCGGATGGATGTTTGCCGATGATCCCTTTCTCTCTCTGGAGTATGAAAAACCCCTTGATATTGTTAAGACGGCATTAACCACGAATTACCTCGAAAAAATAATTGATAAACACATATTAAATAACAATCATTCTCTGTTGCTGGTATTAAAACCAAAGAAAGGGCTGGAGGCAGAAAAGGCAAGAAAGGAAAAAGAGAAATTAGCAAAATACAGAGCCACGCTGTCAGAACCTGAACTTGAAAAATTGGTTGAAAATACAAATATTTTGAAAGAATACCAGAAAACCCCGGACTCCCCGGAGGCTTTGAAAACCATACCCTTGCTTTCATTAAAAGATGTGAATCCGACCGCTGAAAAGCTGGAGGTAAAAGAAGGAATAGAAGCCGGAGTGAAGGTTCTTTCGTTTCCGATTTTTACCAATAAGATCATTTATTTACGTTTGTTATTTGATGTTAGTGTGGTCCCTCAGGAATTAATTCCCTATGCAGCGTTATTATCGGATGTTCTGGGCGAACTGAATACCAAGAATTATAGCTACGGAGATCTGGATACAGAGTTGAATATTCATACCGGTGGTCTGAGTTCCAGCTTGAATGTTTATCTTGAAAACAGTAATAACAGCTCTTATCTCCCTAAAGTTGTTGTGGATGCCAAGGTGATGACTCCGAAATTCCACAAGCTGGCGGAACTGGAAGCTGAAATCATCAAAAACACCATTTACAATGATGTAAAACGGTTGAAAGAAGTGGTCACCCGTTTACATTCCCGCCTGGAGGCTACCATGAAGAACCGGGGGCTTAATGTGGCCTTGCTCCGTCATGAATCTTATTTTTCTCCTCCGGGAAAATATAGTGAACTCACCAGGGGATTATCATACTATCAATTTATTACCTGGATTATCCAGAACTTTGATCGGAAATCCAAAGAGGTCATATCGAATCTGGAAAAAGCGGCTGCACTGGTATTTAATAAAAAGAATCTGATGGTCGGCATTACCTGTCCAGAGGAAGATTATCCAGTATTTAAAAAACATTTTTCCAGCCTCCTCAATTCTTTGAATGATAACCCAGTTAAGAAGGTGGCATACAAGTTTGATTATCAGCTTAAAAACGAAGGGCTGCTGGCAGCTTCAAAGGTTCAATATGTGATTCAGGGGTATAACTTTAAGGATCTGGGATATGATTATTCAGGAAAAATGCTGGTATTGAGACAGATTCTCTCCAGAGATTATCTCAATAATGCCATTCGGGTAATTGGAGGAGCCTATGGGGGCTTTTCTTCCTTTTCAAGAGATGGGTATCTCTGGTTTGGATCCTATCGGGATCCCAATCTGGAAAAAACCCTGGAGAATTATGACAAAGCGGTTGATTTCCTGAAGACCTTCAAAGCAGATGAACGCCAGATGACCCGATATATCATTGGAACCATTGCCCGAATCGACAGGCCCTTTTTACCGTTTGAAAAAGGCAGGGTGGCATTATCCCGATACCTGGAAAAAACCTCATATGAAGATATCCAGCAGGAGCGGGATGAGATTCTCTGTACCACTGCTGTTGATATTCAGGGTATGTGGAAATTGATTGCCGATGTCCTGGAGAAGGATATCATCTGTGTCTATGGTAATGAGAAAAAATTAGAGGATGCCAAAACCCTGTTCACCAATCTGTTAAAAGTGGTTGAGTGATTGAATACCCCAAAGACGCTTTGATCGCATAACATATAATTATAAAGAAGAATAATGATTTTAATATAATATTTTTATATTGCCAATCAATCCGTTTTGTTATCGGGATATTCCAGAAATTCAAGAACGGTTCGGTTAACAAGTTCTGCCTGCACAAAGGTTAGGTCATGACCGGCACCGGGGATGATCTCTGTCTTTATATGCGGAGCGATTTGATTGAGGCGTTGAACAGTTTCGAGGGCGGATTTTCCGTAGATTTTTTCGTTTTCTCCGATTAAAAAAAGCAGGGGGACCCTGATTTTTTTCCATTCGTCAACGGTTAGAACCGTCGGGCTTACCGGCATGGTGGGCTTAAAACAGCGCATGGCCAAAAAGGACTCCTCACTGAGCCGGTTTAATTCTGCACTGTCGATGCGGGAAAAGTCCGCCAGCAGCCAGTGCAAAAAATTTCCTGTGAAGTGCCGGTGGGGTATGATGGAGAGAACTGCATACTTAATCCACTGGAGTGATAGCGGTGAGACTGTTGCTGCCGGTGCGATCAGAATGATTCTATCCACCCGGTTCTGGTGAGCGAGAGTATACTGGCTGGTGATCCATCCACCGTAGGAAAGTCCCATCATGTTGATATGGTCTTCCAGTCCCAGACCGGTCAGGGTTTCCTCCAGCCATTTGACCAGTTCGGATGCTTTTTCAATTTTTTTCGTGTTTACGCTCCGACCGGTACCCGTAATGATGTCGATAGCAAAGGTTCGGTAATCCTGTGCTAAGTCCTCAATGTTGTAAATCCACTGCAATGAATTGGATGGGCCGCCGTGCATGAGTACCAGGGGAGGTGCCTGTTTTGGACCGCTGATCCGGACATGGGTTTTTCCAAATGAGGTATTGACCATTTTGGTTTCCGAAGCCACCGGCCATTGGTAGGCCTTTTGGTCGTACATTTGTAAAAAAACCGTTTTGGCCTTTTCCGAGCGAAACGGATGGGGGGGCGATATGTCCTGAAGCGACTGCTTTTTAATGACATTTGACAGGAAAAATGGAGGTATCAGCAGTATCACTATAAAGAAGAGGTAGAGATACCACTTGTTGTATTTTTTCAAGTGGTATGTTTTGCTTTTTCGATGGGAATAGACAAACGACTGACCAATTGAGTAGATTTTTAGCAGCAAAAACACACCTGTGGTGATCAGCAGAAATATCAAATCGTATGATTCCCCGAAATAGGCTGAGCTGGTGTAATAGGAATACCACAGGAATGTCGACCAAAAAAGAATGTTTAAAAATGTCCCTTTCCAGAGTTCTCCGTTATACATTTGGCCCAATCCCATTGAAATCAGGCTTAAAAATGCAGCCAGCAGAGGTTTGCGGTTTTTCATTAAAGATTTTTTTTCTATTTGATTAATATTCATTGATTTTCTCCTTTTTAAGATATAAAAAAGTATAATAAATGGTCGAGTTTAGTAATATTTAAAAAGGTTACTTTTTTTCAAGTACCTGGTTAAAAAAGAAGATGTAAGTTCCGATTTTTTTATAATCACCGGATCTGGAAAAGGTTAATACGGTTAATCGGGAGGCGTTTTCAACCCGTCCTGAGGTGATATATCCGATGGTCATTCGACCGGCATTTTCTACCCGTCCGCTGGAATCAATATATCCGATGGTGGTTCGGCTGGCATTTTCTACCCGGTCACCCTGGATGTATCCCAGGGTGGTTCGAGCGGAATTTTCAACTCTTCCGCTGGAATCTACATAACCAATTGTGGTTCTCCCGCTGTTTTCAATCCGCCCGTCATCTGAGATATAGGCCAGGGTTAAGCCCCCGGCATTGCTGATTTTGATTTCTTCGGAATAACCCGCCGAAGTAAACAAAAAAACACAAATAGTGAAAAACATAAAAAATAAAAAATTTGATCTCATCTAAATCACACTCCTCGATTGATAAATATTCCCTGATTAAATTTAAACTTATTTACTCTATTCTTTTCTCTCGCCGTGTCTGGTTTTATAATGTATTCTCACCAGCATGCCCAGGGTAATCAATAACAGGATGATGTCTTTCACCAGCATCAATTCCATAGGGGCTCCCTTTATGATATTGAGTACCAGCCCGGCCAGGGCAAACAGCAATACAATAAATACCCAAATTTTCATAATCTTACCTCCTTCTCACCAATTCATAAAAAAAGAAAATACCTGTATATTTTGTCTTGATGAATAAATTTTAATCAAATCAAAACTAGAATTCAATCCTTAATCCTAAAAAAATTCTAAAAATAGGAGGCAGGCAGATATCTTCATGTTGTTTTTTTGTGTTGATTGTGTTAATTAGATAAGATGAAAAATAAATATTTTGGCCTGATCATGGCCGGGGGACAGGGCACCCGGTTCTGGCCCTACAGTACAGAGGAAGTACCCAAGCAATTTCTTAATATAGTGGGCAACCAGCCCTTGATCCTTCAGACTTATAACCGTTTGAAGAGATTCATTCGGCCGGAAAATATTTATATCGTTGCCGATAATAAATATCTTGAGCAAACCAAAAAATCCATACCCGGTTTCAGTGATTCGAATTTTATAGCCGAACCGTTTCCTAAAAATACCGCTCCCTGTCTCATCCTGGCCAATATTGTTTTATCCCGGATCGATGAAAATGCTAATTTACTGGTTGTGCCGGCTGATCATTATATCCCTGATATTGAGATTTTTGCCGAACAGATGCAGGATGCACTTAAATTTGCAGACCAGAGATATATCATTACCTCAGGTATCAAACCCCATTTACCTCATACCGGATATGGATACATCAATTTTGATGATTCACGGTATACTCAGGTGAACAAAACAAATTTTTTCAAAGTCAAGGAGTTTAAGGAAAAACCGTGTCTTCCCCTGGCTAAAAAATATGTATCCCGGGGAAATTATTACTGGAATTCCGGGATGTTTGTTTACAAGTTGAAATTCTTTAAGGACTTTTTAAAAAAATATGCCTGTGATTATTATAAAAAGTATATCCAGCTGGAGGATACTTTTGATGATGAACAAAAATTCCGAGACATTTTTAGTCAATTGACCAAGGAATCCATTGATTATGCCCTCATGGAGAAAGTTAAGGAATTAATGATGTTTCCAGGTTCCTTTTCCTGGAATGACGTGGGGGCATGGTCGAGTGTATATGAACTGAATGCCAAAGATAATCAGAATAATGTCAAAATTGACGGCCATGTGGTTATTGATACAAAAAATTCGCTTTTGTTTTCCACTGAAAACAAAACCATTGCCGCTATTGGCTTGGAGAACATGGTGGTGATTAATACCAAGAATGGAATTCTGGTTGCCCCGATGGATAAATTGCAAAAGGTTAAAGAAGTCATTCCCTTTTTAAAATGAAGACCCGGATCGAAATTAACCGTGAGCATTTACATCATAATTTGAGTTTGTTTCATAGAATCAGCCAGAAAAAGATTATGTTTGTGGTTAAAGCCAATGCCTATGGACATGGATTGGAACAAATAGTGGAGATCACCAAGGATTTGTCATTTATTGAATATTATGCCGTGGATTCATTGCCCGAAGCCTTAATGGTAAAAAAAATCACTCCGGTGAAAAATATCCTGGTGATTGGCTGGGCAGATGACCAGGAATTGATTGAATTGATAAAAAACGATTTTGAGATTGTCGTTCCCTCTCTGGATTATTTCAGGAGAGTCAGGCGAATATGCACCAAAAAAAGCATGACAGCTCATGTGCACTTAAAACTGGATACCGGCACATCGCGATTGGGCATGCAGGTATCGGAGATCATTGACATCTTTAATCAACAGGAATCCAGTGAAATAGAGATTAAAGGCCTGTATTCCCATTTTGCCAATATAGAAGACACAACCGACCATTCATTTGCCCGGTATCAACTGGGCATGTTTAATGACTTGATAAAAAAAATAACCAATAAAAGAATATTAAGGCATTTTTCCTGTTCTGCCTCCACTCTTTTATTTCCTGAAACCTATTTCGATATCGTTCGGGTGGGCATCTCAGCATACGGTTACTGGCCTTCGAAACAGACCTATATTTCTTATATTGAGAAGAACAAAAAAAACATTGATTTAAAGCCGGTTCTAAGCTGGGTATCAAAAGTGGCTCAAATAAGAACAATTGATAAGGACAAGTATATTGGATATGGTTTAACTTATCAGACCTTCAGCCGCTCAAAAATGATAGTGATCCCGGTGGGATATTATGATGGATATGACCGAAAGCTATCCAACCTATCCAATATTCTGGTGAATGGTATCAAGGCGCCAGTTAGAGGAAGAGTCTGTATGAACATGATGATGGCTGAGGTCAGCCATATAAGAAAAATCAGAGAAGAGGACAGGGTTTTACTGATCGGTTCGGTAAAAGACGAAAAGATTGATGCGGATTACCTGGGAAATTTAATCGGCACCATTAACTATGAAATTCTTTCTAGAATAAATCCCCTTATTCCCCGG
>DAOWKX010000026.1 GCA_030639705.1 Candidatus Aminicenantota bacterium | reverse complement strand
TATTTTAGGTTTTTTCATTTAATTATTCAAGCAGTAATGAAAAATTCAGGATATGATTTAATAATGCACTACTTTTAATTAATTTCCTTTTGCTTTGTCCTGAAATGGGGACATTTTAACCCTTTTCTTTTGGCAATTTTGTTGCTTTTATGGTATAGAATCAAAAAGACTATAAAAAATTGTGGTGGTAAAATTTGATTTCAACCTGTTTTAAACAAGAAAAGAAAATCATCAGTCTGAATGTTACCATTAAATTATCAAGTATGATTGGGGAGGTATTTTATGATTAAACTCAAAAGAATCCTGTTGTTTAAATGTTTGGCAGTGTTACTGGTATTTATATTTATACAGGGTGATCTCTCGATATACGGTGAGAAAGAGACCTATAAAGAACGTTTTTTGCGAGCAAAAGAAGATTATATTGCTGGAGAATATAAGAGTGCAATTGATACTCTGGAACGCATACATCGAATTGGCAGACTGAAAGGTGATCTGAAGGAGGATAATAATGAATTTTTGTCGCAGGTTCATTTACTTCTGGCAGCTTGCTATGAACAATCTGAAAAGTTTATCGAGGCCAGAGAGAATTATCTGAAAGCCCTGGAATACAGCGATAACCCGGCCATCCAGGGTATTGATTTTCGGTTCCTGATAGAATATCAGCGATTGATATTAAAAAAGGATATTCCTCAGAAATTGGACCAAAGAGTCATTGAAAAGGAAGATAAAAAGAAAAAAAAGAAATTTCCCTGGTTACTGGTTGCCGGAGCGGTTGCGGTGATTGCAGTCGCATTAGTATTGATTTTGAAAAAAAAGAATGATGAATCAAGTACCGATCCGAATTTTGACACAACCACTCTGGGGATTGAATGGGTCAATGTTCCAGCGGGTGAATTCCAGATGGGGGATAATTTCAATGAGGGAATGGATAACGAGAGACCGGTTCACACTGTTTACCTTGATGAATACCGGATATCCAAATATGAAGTGACCTTTGATCAGTATGATCTGTTTTGTGAGGAAACACAACGTAGTAAGCCGGATGATAGAGGCTGGGGGCGAGAAAACCGCCCGGTTATTTATGTCAGCTGGTATGATGCCGAAGCTTTTTGCATTTGGCTGGCTGAAAAAACCGGGAAAAATATTCATCTGCCTACAGAAGCCCAGTGGGAAAAAGCTGCCAGAGGAAGTGATCAAAGGCGGTATCCCTGGGGTAATTCTGCTCCGGATTGCAGCCTGGCCAATTTCACCGGCTGTGCGAGCCAAACATTACCGGTGGGTACCCATACAGCTGGTGTTTCACCCTATGGAGTCCATGATATGGCAGGAAATGTCGGGGAGTTTGCACAGGACTGGTATATGAGTGAGTATTATTCATCCTCACCCACAAATAATCCCCAGGGTCCGGATGAGGGCGTTATGAAAATAAATCGTGGCGGTGGCTGGATCAATGCGGCTGATCGCCTGAGATGTGCGGTTCGTGCCACAAATGACCCATTTGAAAAGTATAGTTATATCGGCTTCCGAATTTGCTGGGAATAGTTCTATAACAATAAACAAAGAAATTTTTCGCAAACCAGGAGGGAAATATGAATTATACACTTTTTGCCATTGGCTGGTATATCATCATGCGGGGGCTTCAGGTTTTATTTGCTGAGTATCTTGAAAAAAAGTGGTTTAAAATAATGATTAAAATTGTAACCGTGATCATGTTATATGCTGCACTGGCCAGCATCATTGTGTGGTACAAAGAAATTCATCTCTTAGGCTTTAATCCCACTAAATGATATTCTGATTCTTGCTTCAAATTTGATTGCCAGAGCAATAACTGAGTGGTTGGATTCACATTTCATTTTTTGGTTCATTCAGTGATTTTACTTCATTATTTTCCGGGCCGATGATGACTCTCACCAGATTTTCAGGGTTTAATACTTCTTTTTTAAAGCTGTTAAAATCATTTATATCGATTTTATCTATTTCCTTCTCCAGTGATTCAAGATATTGATATCCCAACCCCAGGGATTGAAAAAAAGCCAGGTTATAAGCACGATTCGCTTTGCTTTCGTTTAATATTAAAAAATCAGCTTTGGCATAATTTTTATGCATATCGAGCTCGCTTTGAGTGATTTCTGTTTCATATAGATCCAATACCAATTGGTTTAGTTTTTGATAGGCATCTTCTTTCTTTACTTTGTCTGTTTTCAAATAGATGGATAATATTCCCATATCTTTCATCTGGATGATGGTGGCATTTACCAGGTAGGCCAGTTTTTCTTTTTCTCTTAACAGCCAAAGCTTTGAGCCCAGACCCTTCCCGATCAGGTTTTCCAGTAGAAATGTATGAGCAGCGTGTTGAGGATTTATTAAATCACTGCAGACACCGACCGCAACCAGTGTTTGTTTTCTCTCCTTTTTAATAAAGTATTCTCTTTTTTCGGGAATTTTTATTGTTGCCGGAACCGATTTGTTTTTTTCCCCGGCGGGAAAGTCGTTGATTATATTTAAAAGGCTCCCTTTGATTTTCGATATTTCCAGGTCTGAAGATACTGCAATGGTCATATTGTTGAGAGAAAAATATTGTTTGTGAAAGCGTGATATATGTTTAGGCTTTATTCTTTTTATAGATTCACTGTCTCCGTAAATGGACCCCCCATAACCGGATGATCCGAAAAAAGCTTCTCTTAGACTTAATTCCATTAAGGTTATATCATTATCCTGTTCACTTATTTGAAAGTAATTCAGGTGTTTTTTTATTCGATTGGTACGGAGGCTTGAAAAAAGGGGCCGGTTGAAGATTTCAGAAAATATTTCCAGTGTTTCAGCAAGATACCTGGAGAGGCAGTTGATTGAAATCACACAGAAGTCATCCTCTATCTGAAAGCCTATGCGAGAGCCCATTTGGATAATTTTTTTTCTCTTAACAGTATCATGGATCTCCACAGCCAGGCGGGTGGTGAGGTAGGCAAGTCCCAGTTGTTGAGCGGGTTCTGCTTTTTTGCCACCTCTGATAAAAATCTGAATGATTGTCCTTGTTGAAGAAATATCTCTATCAAAAATAAGGGATAATTCTTTGGTTATAAAAACTTTTTCAGCTCCATATAAAGATCGAAAAGAAAGAATAATTAAGAGAAAAGTAATAAAAAATGGACTTTTATGCTTCATTTTTTTTTGGAATGATATATATCACCACGTGATGTTTTCCACAGATATATTCTGATGCAACTTTTCTCAGTTCAGCTGAACTTACCTTGTCAATTTCCTCCCGGTAGTTATATTGTTTTGAATCTTTATTTAATAACATGAATCGGGCAAATGAAATGGCCGAAGAGAGACCCTGCTCTTTAGATTCTTCGGAATTCAACTTGATCTGATTCTGGGCACTCTGGAGATAATCGGTTACCTGAATCTGATCTTTTTTTAAAAAATCAGTTTGACTATAGCGGAAGGTATTGGTTTTGTTTAGAAATTTTAATGTTTCTCGCTTCAGTAAATGGAGTTTCTGGGGATCTGTCCTCATATAAATCAAGAATACGCCTCCGTGTTTGAGTGCAATATAGCGGGTTGAAAAGCCAGCTGCCAATCGCTTTCGGGAACGAACTGCCAAACCCAACAAGGGATTAACTCCCTTTCCCAGAATGTGATTCAGGATATTGAAGGCGAATTGATCTTTATGATTAAATTCCGGTGCAATAAAACCAACTATCATAAAGGCGTGCTGTAAATCCATTTCAATTGAGATTTCATTATTTTTGCTAAGGGATTTGGCTTTCGGGGTTCGTGGGATTTGTGGAATTGATTTTTCAGGAGAATCGAATATCCGTTTCATACTGGATTCCATATCGGGTATGGAAAAGTCTCCTACTACGGCCAGGGAACAGTTGGCGGCCACAAAATACCGCCGGTAAAATGTCAGCAGATGATTCAGTGATGCCTTATTAATGTTCTCCAGATTTCCATAGAGTGGGGTTTCATAGGGGTGGTTGGGGAAAAGGTGTTGGAATGCAAGTGTGGTTCCCCGGTTCTGTGGGCTATCCATTATTTGATTGATCTCCTCAGTAATGATTTGTTTTTCCTTATTGAGTTCATCCTCGGTTGGATTCAGATTAAATATTTTTTCCTTAAGAAACAGCAGAGCAAATTCTGAATGGGGGGCGGGTAAAGAGAATTCGAAAGTCATCAGGTCATGATCGGTATGGGCATTAATATAACAACCTCTTCTTCTCAATTCAAAGCTGAGTTCGGTAGGTTTATGAGCTTCCGTTCCAGAAAAGAGAATAAGATGTTCAAGAAGATGAACATATCCACTTGATTCCCTGGATTCATCCTTTGAACCAATGTTTATACTGAGAACAATGTTAACGAGAGGAAGGCTGGGTTTATGCTTTAAAAAAACCTTCAATCCATTGTTTAATTGAAAATATTTATGATTGATGGGTGATTCCGAGAGTAAGAACAGGGAAACGAGGAGGAAAAAAAAGATGAGCTGTACTATTTTAATGGTTTTTCCTATTATCCTCTTTTAAACGGTGTTTAATCCAGGTTTGGATTTTTTTTCGATTGACTTCATCGATCTTTGTGAATTTACAGCCACAGCAAATATTGATATAAATATGATAATTCTGAATATGTTGAATCTCTACTTCAGCTCCCTTTAATGATATTATCGGTTCTGTATCTTTGCCGGGCTCTAAAATAAAATGATCTCCTTTGCCAATGATGGGCAGGTACTTTCGGTCCAGAGAGAAGCTTGCCCCGCCTTCACTCAGGCTCAGCAGGGTAGCGGTGATTGGTTTGGTTGAATTTCCTGTTTTGTATAATGTTGTGGAAATACTCTGCTTGAGGGTAAAAAAGAAGCGCCTGTTCTTTCTTTTTTCTTTTTTCTCAAATGCCATTGATATGAAATATTCTATAAAGAAAAAATTAATATGTCAAATATGAATCCAAAATCCACCACCTTAATTTGGATATTTCCCCAAAATCAAGATCAAGCAGGCGTGTCGGCTTCCCTTTGAACGGCTTGTGAATCCCATTTCTCGCCAATATCGAAAATGGGATGAGACGCTCCCAAAAACGAGAAACGTTTTTGGGTAAAGTGAAAAGGGATA
>DAOWKX010000016.1 GCA_030639705.1 Candidatus Aminicenantota bacterium | reverse complement strand
TATTAGAAAAAAGAAATAGGCATATAAAGACAGCTTTCAATATAAGCAAAGCAATAGAAATTTTAGGAAAAGAAAAAATAAATCTTGTTATTGTAGATATAAATATTCCAGATATGGATAGTATCCAGTTTGTAAC
Organism: Candidatus Aminicenantota bacterium; assembly: GCA_030639705.1. GTDB lineage: Bacteria > Acidobacteriota > Aminicenantia > UBA2199 > UBA2199 > CAZOWT01. The sequence continues at coordinate 3,298 of DAOWKX010000016.1, read as the reverse complement.
AGAAATTTTTAATAGAAATATTTGGAAGCCCCTGATTATATTAAAAAAAATTAATACTACTGCTAATTGGAAAAAACCGGAAATATTTAATAATTTTGGCATAGTGGAATATATTGAAAAGCCGGTAAATCTCGAAAAACTGGATAGAAGCATTGATGGTTTATTAAATCATTTTAAAATCTATCAAGAATCCGCTTCTGAAATTGATTTATCTATTATAATGTTGATGCTTGAAAGTGAAAGAAAAACCGGGATTTTGACGGTAAAATCAGGGAAGAAAAAAGGTAAAATATATTTAAAAGAAGGCGATATAGTGGATGTTGAAGTTAAGGGATCTTCAGCAGAAGAAGCTTTGGAAAAATATTTAAAATCTGCCCAAAGTAAGATGAAAATATATATGGAATATATTAATCATAAAAGAGAAAAAAAGACAAATACATTGTTATCCAAAATGCTGTCTAATAAGATTCTATCTTTAAAAGAATATAAAATTAAAAATAATAAAAAGGAGGGTAAAATGGCTATTAGTGAAAACATCTTTGATAGTCTTTCCAAAATTTCAGGTTTTACTGCCGGAGCAGTTTATTTAGGAGACGGAGAATTGGTGACAGAGAAGTCGTTGACAGACATTGATCCAGGAAAAATAGGCGGCCTTGCTGTTGAACTTTATAAAGGTGCCAAGTCTATAGTTGACAAAATGGGATTAGGTATTGCAAACTTTGTTGAAGTTCATACTGATGAGTACAGTTTTCTTCATACCTGCATTCTTCCCGGTGTAGCTGCCCTTGGGGTGATTGTAAAAAAAGATGGAAACATAGGGCTTATAAAGCATGAAATGTTAGGTGTCGCTAAATCGCTAATAACAGAATTTGAGGCTTAAACTGATTTATGAAGATTTTCGGGGCTGCAAGGCAAGCGACAGACATATTAGCATAGAAATTTAGCTTAAAGAACCTGAAAGTAATCAGTATATCTTTCTCAGGAAACCATTTCTGACTTTAAGGGATTGTAGTTTATTCAAATAGAGGAAGGTATTGTTTGGATTTAAATGAGCATTCTCCGTGGTATTCGATTTTTTTCAGAAAAATTCGGTTCATTTTTTTTTGATTTATATCTGATATCCAGGAACATGGATTTTCTGGTGGATTTGAGGTTGTCCATTTTATATATTTTAATTCCGGTCCGGTGAGACAATGTTTATCGTTGGTTTTACACCGGTTACATAAAATTCCCCTGAAATTGGTTTTCACCCAGGCTGTTTCAATATTTTTAGTAAAACAGTTGTAGCAAATACCGGGATTAAACATCATTCCTTCGATCCTAAGTATCCATATCTGGAAATAGAGTAATAACAGACCCAGGTCAGTGCCTTTTTCCCGGGCGGCCAGGATAGAACGGACCAATCGAAAAATCCGGGTATCTCTCAGGTTGTAAGGGATGGTTTTCAAAATAATTTCTGCAATCAGGTAAAAATAAAAAATGTTCTCCGGTTTTGAGATCAGGTTAAAAAAACTGGTTAAGATTTCGCCTTTGGATATAGTGATCAATTCTTTTTCTTCATTCCAGTAATAAAAAAAATGTCCCTCGGTAAACAATTCCAGAAGGGCTCCGAAGCGGTTTTTTGATTTCAAGGCTCCGGGAGCAATGGCCTTTAATATGCCCCGGTCAATGGATAACAGATGGATCAGTTTGTCCTGTTCTTTCAGAGGAATACTGCCCAGCACAAAGGCTTGGGTTGAGGAGATGGGCATGGTCGATGGTTATATGAGAAACATGGTTGCCAGACCCAGAAAGCAGAAGAGTCCAAGGACATCGGTCATCATGGTTACGATCATACTCGATGCCAGGGCCGGGTCCATCTTCAATTGTCTCAGGATGAGGGGAATGATGGTACCCATGAGGGCTGCATTGAAAAAATTGAAAAGAATAGCCCCCCCGAATACCGCTCCCACGATCCAGTTTTTAAAAATGAGTGCGGAAAACAGGGATGCCACCACCCCGATGATAATGCCCAATCCCAGTCCCACAACCATTTCTTTGAAGAGAATTTTGCGAGATCGCTCCCAGTCGAGGCTTCCCAGTACGATCTCCCTGACCATGATGGCAACGGTTTGGTTTCCCAGAACGCCTCCGATGGCAGGAACAATGTGCATGAGAATGGCCAGGGTAACAAATTGTTCGATGGTACCTTTGAAAACAGCCACCACAACACCGGAGAGGGATGTGGTGAGAAGGCTAATCAACAGCCAGGGGATTCTTCTTCTCAAGCGCTGAAAAATCCCCAGGTCGATATTATAATCCTGGGTCATTCCCGCCAGTTTATATATAACTTCGGTGGCATCTTCATGGATGATATCAATGATATCGTCCACCGTAACCACTCCCACCAGCTTATCCTGTTCGTCTACAACCGGAATGGCAATGAGGTTATAGTTGGCAACCACCGAGGCCACTTCCTCCTGATCGGTATATACATCCACTTTGTACACTTCGCTGTTCATGATCTCCTGCAGTTTTAATTTGGAATTAACCAGGATAACCTGTTTCAGTGAAACCACCCCTTTTAAGCGCTGTTTCTCATCTATGACATAAAGATAAAATGGGACCTCAACCTCTTCGCCTACCAGCTGGATGGTCGCTATGGCATCTCCGGCAGTGGTTGAGGCATCGAGTGCCAGGAAATCCGATGACATAATTCGGCCGGCAGATTCCTCCGGATAGGCTAACTGTTCCTGGATATCAGCCGATTCTTCCTGTTTCATCCGTTTGAGAATTTCTATTTTCAGTTCTTCATCGAAGAGGGAAATCAGCGAAGCGGCATCATCTGAGGAAAGTTCTTCCAGGATGGCGGTAGCCTGGGCAGTTTCCAGGTCGGAGAGAATGCCCACGGCAATTTCAGGCTTGATCTCACTGATGATTTCGGCCATCTGACCCATCTCCATTTTCCGTTCGAAAAATAATTTGATGATAATATGTCTTTCCTGGGTACTCAGGTGTTCGATGAGGGTGGCAACATCGGCGTAATGGATTTTTTGCAGGGCATTCCATAAATGGCCGAGGGTTCTGAGTTTGATGAATTGTTTGATATAGCGAAGAAGCCTTTCTAAGGCTGCCTGTTTCATATTTTACTCTACCATAAATTAAAGGAAACTTCAATTATTCTTTTAAAGCTTAATTCACCATCAAATCTTTTGCAGGCTGTAGTCGCTATCCCTTTTCACTTTACCCAAAAACGTTTCTCGTTTTTTGGAGCTATTTTGCACGTTTGTATCACAAACCATGCAAAATTCAGAATGAT
>DAOWKX010000089.1 GCA_030639705.1 Candidatus Aminicenantota bacterium | reverse complement strand
TATCAACTGAAATCAACCGAGTTTTTAATCATTGCCGGTGGATTTATTAATTTTAAATATGATCAGTCACCGTTGATAAAGGAATTAAAGGGTGAAATCACCGATTTCAAGTCACATGAAACCATTGCCACCATCGAAGTAGAGTTTTTTAAATTTAAGAACAGTATTCAAACCGAGAAAATTCACCTGATGGGAGATTATCCGATTAAATACCGGCAAAATTCAGGTGCTTATTTTTATATCGGTGGCGAATGGTATCATAACATATTCGTCCCGGAATTTTTTGATTCGGAAAATTCCCGTTATATCTGTTTCCGAATTGATGATGATGGTAAATATATTCGTTTTTTCCCTGATTCAAAGAATCGACATATTCCGGTCTGTGTGAAAAAACCCGTCAAGGAGTACGGCAGGGATTTTGTTAGGCTCTCATATTCCATCAATCCGGAATATATTTCGAAACCGGATATAATGGATATAAAAATATCCATCCGCTATGAATCAGAAAAAGGATATGAGGTAACAGAGATCATAGATGAGCAGGAAGAAAAAGATGAAACCTCTATCGAGACCTTAAGCTGGGGAAAAATCAACCGTGAGATCAAGTCTCTGGAAGAAATGGAAAAACAGGAGGAAAAGGAATCCGGAAAAGAGACAGTGTCGGAAGAAAAAGAGACCATTGATTATGATGCCTTACCCTTTTTCTTGAGTGAAATGATCTTGCTGCCCAGACCGGGTGGCCAGACAGATGAAATTCCGGCATATATCATGAATATAGGAGATGCAGAAAATTATATAAAATTCCAGGCTTCCGGTATTGAAAATCAGGTTTCTATCTTTTCATCGGATTTGAAAAATAAAATTTTTAAAAAGAAAATCGGAGAAAAAATTGATTTCTCTAAAATTTTAGGGGGACATGAATATGCTTTTTCCGATGACCTGCTGTCAAGAATAAAAGATGATGAGATTAAACTATATTTCGCATGGTCACTGAAGAGTACGAAAAAAGAAAAAAATTTCTTACAATCTGATTATTATATAATCGGACGTGATCCTCTTCAAACCACTCCCGGACATACCATAAAATTAAACAAAACAAAGGATAAATTCTGGAGAATCGGTTCTTCCAGAAACCATGCTTTTTTAAAAAGAGGGGACGAGGGTTATATTATTTTCAATATCTCAACCTCCAATTCCATTTACATTTTGAAACCGGAAGATTTAAATAAAACTGATATTCAGCCCTTAAAGATAGGTTCAGTTACAGGAACTAACAATCTGGAGCAATACCGGGCATTTTTATCGAAAATAAAAACCCAATGCAGTGAAAAAGAAATGAGTCTTTTGCCGCGGTTTTCTAAATACCATCAATTGGAAAATAATGATCTGGTGATAATCGGAAACCGTGTGTTCTTATATGTGTTACCTCTGGTAATTGAATCCCAGTTAAAAGGAGATGCCCAGGATTTCTTAAAAACAGTGCAGCTTAAAAAGAATATCAATTAATGGGACAAATCTCTTAGATAATCTCGCTCATGAAATTCATAATGGTTATCATATTATATGGCTGCTGGATGTTATGGCTGGTTCTATCTTATTTTTTTTTGTTATTTAAAAGGGGAGACAAAATTGATCCTTCCCAATCTGTTGTTGAATCCAATGAATCCGGTTTTGCCCTGCGATCATTCTGGGGGATGCTGTTGTCCACAATGGTCTTGCTCACACTCTTTTTTTTACTCTGCCGGGATTACCAATCCGGGGCTTTTTTTTACATTGAAAAATATATTTATAGTGTGGATAAGAATAAAAAAAGTATTGTCATTGGTGATGATAAAGAACATTCTGATATCACCATTGAAAATGTTTATGCGGATGGTTCACACCTGAAATTAATCCCGGAAGAGGAGTCATTTAAAGTTGAAAATATCAGTGCGACCAAAAAAGCGGACGTGAACGGGAGATATTTACGAAAATTAGTAATCCGGACGGGAGACGAAGTGGAGATCAACGGGAATGAAAAAATTCGGGTCATACGGATTAACCAGCAATACCCATTGGGAAGATCCATCACGCTTTCTATTACCAGCAGATCAGATTCTGTTGGCAAGCTCGTTACCATACCCACTTTTTTAACCAAGAGTATCACACTCAGGTATGGTCCTGGAAGTGATATAAGAACCGGATTTGATTCCATGGTTTTCCCAGCCCGGGAATCAAAAATTATTGCCACGCTAGCCCATGAAATGAACACAACCTTCATGGGCCTGAATATCTATTACTTTATCGTATTTTTAACGGTCTTGTTAATTTCTGTCGCTATCTATCTGTATTTAAAAAACCAGTTTAACGGTGGCTTATTGGTTTTCATGCTGGTCTCACTTCCGTTTCTTGCCGGGTTTGTTTCTTTTTCTTCACTATTGATTGTTTTTTTGGGTTTTATCCCCTTCATATTATTTATCCAGGTAAGAAGAAGAACCCGGTGGAAACCGGCTTCTTTTTTTGTCCTTCTCTCCTTTATCTCTATTTTCTTTTTACCGGAAATCATTAATATTAAAGGTGATTTTACCCTTACCCACCGGGGTGCCAAAGGATCCAATTCCATACTGATTAAGCGCGAAAACATCTCGTTCTATTTAGATGAGAACAGCCGTAAATTGGCATATCAACAGGATCATGAGGTAATTTTAGGATACACCCGGTACCTGTTGAATTTCACCAAAAACAAGATTTTTTTTTCTCCTGTGAATCCTGAACGAATAAAGGCCTCGGATAAAACCCAGGGCATCATCAATACCCTGGATCAGGTCAAACCGGGGAAAAGTTATATTTATCTGAAATTTCCTCATCACTTTGATCCCATTTCCAATGAGACCATTCAGAATAATATTCGAATGACAATAAAAGATTCGTCAGGTAATGCAGTGGTGATATCCAGGATAGAAAATGATAACTATGCAATGTATTCATCCGGTCTGTTTTTTATCATTGTTTCTTTCTGGTTATTCTGGATCATGAATGCGTTTGGATTCACCATTGGTAGATTCCATTTTTTCAGATTCAATTTACTCAATCGCTCAAACTTTTTTGTCTTTAATTTTGTCTATTTCATGCTCTGTCTCGGCTATATCATGTTAGGTGTTCTGTCTCTTTACAATAATTACTTTCTTAAAAATTTTGAAAAATTTAGAAGCAGAGCAGTATTTTGGTTTATTGTTTTATTGTTTTCCTCGCTCATTATCAGTCGATACAACAAACTGCTGGTTCTCTTTTACCGGGTTTTTAAAAAGAAAAATTTTTTGGTTCCCCTGTTAATAGGATTTGTTTTCCTTTTCCTGTCTGCTCTTTCGAAGCTGTTTGCTTTTATCGGTATCGGGTATTTTATTTTTGTGTTTCTAATCAGACTCCGAAAAGACTTAATTTATGAATATCAAAATAGCTATAATCATCCCCTGGTTCTAAAGGATGTAAACGAAAAACCCATCACCCATCTGAATCGAATCGAAAACCAGAGGATTTTTTTTGGGCTGGGCAGAGTGCTGTATCAACAGGGATGGGATTATATCACCACATCTGATTTGTTACTTTTGTTATCCCTCTTTTTTATTGTTCTTCAGGTGTTTCTGGGAGGTGAGCTGGGAGTTTCTGTGGGTGGATTTTTCTTTCTTCCGGTGGAAATAGGAAAAATCCTGTTAACCGTCTATTTTGCCGATTGGGTCAGCCGGATTGATAAAGGAATGAAATTAAATGTCCTGTGGATTTACGGACTGGTTTTAATTCCATTTTTACTGCTGATCGTTTTTCTTAAAGATTTTTCTCCGCTGTTAGTTTTTTCATTTGTTTTTCTGTATCACATCATCAAAATTAAAAAATCCATTTTATTTAAAATAACCTTAATTGTCCTGCTCCTGTCCACATTGTCTATTTCGGTTTTTCACATCAACAACTATTGCTTTCCTTTTAGTTCAAGCCCGTTTAATATAATTTTTACTCTGGTTATAGTCCTTATGATCATGGTGGCATTACTTAGAATATGGATCGGAAAATACTCACAACAATTAAAAACCCGGAGTAAGCTATTCATCACTGTCTGTCTGATGGTTATATTGATTGTTCCCAATGCCGTTATCTGGCATTTTGATATATCGGTACCCAAAGTATTAGGGGATAGGATCAGTTCCTGGTTGAATCCCTGGCGTGATTATAATCTGTCATACCAGTACATAAATTCTTTATGGTTGATGAAAGGATGCGGTCTATTAGGTAAACCTGCCGAGGCACTGGAATCAGCGGCAAAGGTTCCCCTGATCGAACAGGATTTGAGTTTCAGTCTGTATGTGAGTGTTCTGGGCATGACAGGTGTATTGTTTATTTTTTTGACCCTGTTAATGCTGGTAATAGCCATTCACCGGCTGGTGGTCCGATTCAGAGATGGGCCCCTGCGGTGGGATGGTTATGTTCTGGAATTTTTAACCGTTATTTTTTCCGCTCAATTCATTTTTCCCGCCCTTTATGTGGTTGGATTACTTCCAATCATGAGTCAACCCCTTCCATTTCTTTCCTACTCAAATAATATGTTGTTGCTTTTTGCTTACCCGTTTGCTTTTTTAATCATGGTGTTAATTAATAATATGGAGAAACGATGAAAAAGAGTTTTTCAATATTTCTGCTGGTGTTGATAATTTTAATAACATTAATACTGTTACGCCTACAGTCCATTTCTTTTCCACGCGATATCTCCGATGCCACCCGAATTATTTATTTAGAAGAATTTTATGACTTCGGTCATCTTTTTAAAATATTTTATCAAGACCATGGATTTAAACTAAAACCCTATATCAGAAATCTTCGCTTGAACCGAGAACGGGTCAATACACCGGTGGAAATTCATAACCATGATATTCTCCGGGTTCAGGATCATGGATTCTTAGTTAAAATAAGCCCGGAAACCCATGTTTATAAAGAAATTTTCCGGCGCCCGATCAATGAGGTTTTACCTTCTGCATACACGGTTAAATATATCGGAGGATGGACATCCGGAGAGAAACGGGACAGGATGGTATCTAAAACAGATATAAAACTGCTGAGAGATTTAATCATTGAGATCTCCCCGGACCTGTTATCCAGAGTTATTCCGTCTACTATCGCTTTTGATGGGAAATTAATTGCCTTGAAAAGACAGAATCAATCAGTGCAATTGATTTGCCCCCACCTGGATATATCCCGAATCAGTAAATTGCAGTCACAGTTGGTACAAAAAAATCACCAGATTGATATTAAATCAGATGATATTATCCGAATTAAGAGTCTGGATGACGGTGATGACCTGGTCATTAAATTTAATTTTAAAAGGGTAAAATCAAGAATATTTCGAGGCTCACCCGGAAAGGAACGATTGGTTTCATCGGACATTACCTATATGATTATTTCTTATCTTGAAAAAAGAAGATCCCCGAGCGACCAGACACCGGTTATGGTTTATCTTAAATCGCTTGACGGGCAGGCCGTTTACCGGGTATCAAAAAATAAGGAGACTCTTTTTATCGGAGAAAAAGGATTGTTCTTATTCGACCTGATGCCGGATAAACTTTTGGACCGCCAGTTTATACCCGATCGGATATATGAGGGCGGGATGATGGATATCAAAGAATTATTAGACAGACGAATGGTGTATCGGAAAAATAAAAATGTGTACCCCGTGGATCTTTTTTTCCTTAAGAAATTAAATAATGTTTTCAGAGATGGTCTTAAAAAGGTGGAAGAATATCTTAAACAAAATAATATTGAATGGAAATCCTTTATTGATGAAACAGATTTTAGAAATCATGTGCTGAAATCAGAAAAGATTATTCAAAAAATGAAACGAAAAAGGAGCTGGAGGCGATTCTGCCGGGAAATTGAAAAATTGAACGATCCTTATTTTCTAAAAGGTGTTGGTATCGGTATCAATAAAAATATTGATTATACGGTTTTTTACCGCACCGGGAATATGTCCTGGGTACCGGCTGAAAATTGGACAATGGATATTCCCGAAGTTGTTGGCATCAATGCTTTTTACTGGGGGAACCTGATCAAAAAATCTGATGGTGTTGAATTCAAATTTCAGTTTAAACAGAGACCATCACCCTTTAAATTCATTTCAGTGGGGGATTATGCTTACAGTTTGGATGGAAAAACCTATAATAAAAGAAACTTTTTCGATGGTGTTCAAACCGTTGAAAGAATGGGCAGGAACAGAATCCTTTTTATAAGGGTCTCAAACCTTAACCGGTTCAATCAGGATATCAGTGAGGCTCGACTGCGGGTTAAAATAAATATTCAGGACAGCGAAAGGCAAAAGCGATTATTAAATTCCGATGAATCCTGGGAATCATCAATCGATCTGGTCAACTGGAATCCGGTAAAAATAATTCCAGTTAAACACTATTACGGTGAAAAATTAGAGGGGGCACTATCCATATGGTATGATGAGCAATGGAATCCCATTTTCCGCGGCATCAAGAATCGATACTTTAAAAAAGAATTTACCCTCCGGTTCAATCCCAATCAGGTTTCCTGGACCGTTAGGACGCCGGGAGAATACCTGATCTGGGTCAATGACCGCATTATTTATGCAGAAAAGGATTTTCTTAAATCATTAGGCATCGGAAAAAACACCTTGATATTATTGGTGTCCAAAAATGGATATTTAAAAAAAATACCTGGTAGTAATCTTTTTGTTGAGAGGGAAAACAATATTTTTCTGAAGCAAAAGCAAATCCGCAGGGCTGGTTTCTCAAAGAAAAATTCTCACAAGAGACCCGATGTGGTTGATGTGAACCGAAAAAAACTTGCTTTCGATTCGGAGATCAATGGCCATCACCATCGTTTTTTTTCATCATCGGCAATGGGAGAACTCGAATCAATTATTGGAAGCGGAAAATCAGAAAGCTGGGGGCTGGAACAGGTTTTCAGTGAAATTTATGAAGAGTCGCAGGTTGAGGAGATCCAGCTAACCATCAATCAGGACTGGCATAAAATTGTTGTCCGGAACCTCAAAAAAAAGCTCAATAAAAATAAAGACAAAGAAGATATGAATCCGGGTTACCGGAATTTAAAAGAACAATTGAAACAAGCAGAGAAACAGCTATCCCTATTGCGTATCGGATTGATAAGAAGAGATAACACTCGGATTCAACGGATCATGGAAAATATCATTCGCCTTCAGACTCAGATCGACAAATTAAAAACGGAAATCAATCGGATAAAAAACCATTTTTATGAAGCATCTATGGTTTTAATGAATCCCAGAGGTCAGATTCTTGCGGCTGCTTTTTACCCCTATGATGAGAAAACCATGAAGGAGCTGAATGGAGAAATTCAAAAACCCTACCGGGCGTATGAGGTTCCCGGATTAAACCGGGCCTGGAAATGGAACTACAATCCCGGTTCAACTGCCAAAATATTGGATTCCATATCTTTTTTGTATTCCCATAATTTAAAAAACAGAGTAACCGGCCGCTTTGAATTTCCCTTTTTGAGGCGATTGATGGATCCCTCAAATAATTTTTCAACTTTTCCCGGAAATGATTTGAAAGGATGCAGAATGTTAAACGGTAAGCAGGTTTTTTTTCAATTGCAGAACTTCCGCGGTCATAATATTCCACCTGGTTTTTGTTCTTTAACCCGGGCGTTCGCCCATTCATACAATACCTATTTTGCCTATATGGCCCTTCACAATAACCGGATGCTGACCGAGGATAGCTCCCGGTATAAAAAAAATAGTTTTTTTATATCAAAAGCCAATATTCCCATCCAGCAGACCTATCAGGATTATCCGGTTTTAAAGTTTGCCGAACAGTTATTTTTCAATCAAAAGATTGACCTTCTGACCAACTTGAAGCACACGGATATGGCCATGAAATTGAGGAGAATGCCATATGACTCCTTTATGGCCATTGAATCTCGTTTCCCGGTTAATGCATATACGCCCAGTGATATCGCCTATTATGCTATAGGTCAGAGTGATTTGCAGCTCTCCACACTGCAGAATGCCCTGGTGGCATCATCCATCCTGAACAAAGGTGTTTTATATTATCCAGCGATCATAAAATCAATCAAAATGAAAAACCCGTCGGACCGGGGCGAAAAGGTGATTGAACCGGGTCCTGAACAATTTAAGTTAACGATGTTCGATCCCCGAATCGCCGTTTCCATAAAGAAATCCATGAAGACAGTTGTTGATTCCGGGACAGCCGGGGGGGTATTTTCGCCGGAATTAAAGAAGGGAAGGCGGTTTTATGCCAAAACCGGAACTGCGGAAACAAAATTTTATAAAGATCATTCACTGTTTGTGGGTTTTGTGAGCTTCAGAGATGGTTCACAGTTGATATTTTCTACCATTGTCCCCCGGTCCGGAACCGGGGCGGCAGTTGCCGGTCGTCTAACTGCCCAGGTGATCAAAGACATCATCGATTTTGAACAAAAAAAACAGTTGTAAACCATTTTCGCAGGTTTTGACTTTTTTTGAGGGTTTTGCTATGATTCCCGGGGTGAAACATGACAAAATTTCTTTTGTGGTTGTTGTTGCTTTTCTTATGCTGGCCTTTGGCCTTGTTAGCCATTATTTTATATCCCTTTGTATGGCTGCTTCTTCTGCCATTTAGATTATTAGGAATAGCTGTTGGTGCTGTCTTTGACCTGTTAAAGGCAATCATCACCCTACCGGCTAAAATATTTAAAAAGATATAACAAAAAATAGGGGATAACCCATTGAAAAAACAAATGTTATTCCCGGTTTTATTACTTTTAGCATTTTGTCTGATGGCTAAAAATATGGAGATTGAAAAGCTTTTTCACCAAATTCCTGCCGAAATATCCGGCTGGAAGCAAAAACCCGGTTTTAAGGTGTTTGGCCCGGATACTCTGTTTGATTATATTGATGGAGGAGCCGAACTATATCTCTCCTATGGATTCAAAAACTTATTATCCTTTGGCTATTTCAGAACCGGTCAACCAGACATCACAGTCGATATTTTTGATATGGGAACCTCAGCCCATGCGTTCGGAGTATTTTCCCACAGCCGGGAAACCCTGGATCAATCAATCGGACAGGGATCAGAATATTCAGATGGACTTTTGATATTTTGGAAGGGGAAATATTATGTTTCCCTGCTGGCCTATCCGGAAACCCAAGAGGTGAAAATGACAATTCTTAAACTGGGAGCCCGTATTTCCGACTGGATTAAAGAGAAAGGAAAACTTCCCGCAATTCTCCAGCAACTTCCGGCAGAGGGATTGATTCGGAAAAGCATCCGCTATTTTTTTCATTATATATGGTTGAACAGCCATTATTTCATTTCCAATGACAATATTCTTCACATAAATGAGAATACCGAAGCAGTATTAGCAAAATATGAAAAAAATCATACAAAATATTTGTTACTCTTAGTTGATTATCCTGATCAGGAAAAGGCTTTTGATGCCTGTACGGATTTTGTGAAACACTATTTATCTGAGGCTGCGAATGGAATTCGGAAAATCAGTGATGACAGCTGGGCAGGTTGCCGGATAGCTATAAATAAATTGTGGGTGGTATTGAATGCTGACAATGAAAAAGAGGTCATCGATATTTTCACTAATTTATCGGTGGAATAAATCCGACTATAATATTATTTTTATTACTTAGGAGGTGGCCATGAAACAAAAAAGCATTATTTCCAGAAGAGAATTCTTAAAAAATGCTTCAAAAACAGCCATGGGAAGCGCCCTTTTCCTTACACCGTTTGCAAAAAAAGGAATGACTCATGAACATGTCCGGCAAAAAACAACGGTTGTCCTGGTTAGAAATAAGGCAGTGCTGAATGCTTCTGTAAAACCGGATTACAGAGTGGTTCTGGATATGCTGGATAAAGGGATAACCACCCTGATAGGGGAAAAAAATCCGGTACAATGCTGGAAAAAATTGTTAAAAAAAGATGACATTGTGGGTATCAAATCCAATGTATGGAAATACATACCGACCACCTCTCAGGTTGAAAATGCCATCAAGAAAAGAGTCCTGGATGCCGGGATTCCGGAAAATCGAATCGGAGTAGGGGACCGGGGCATTTTACGAAATACCATTTTCAAAAATGCCACGGCCCTGATCAATGCCCGGCCCATGAGGTCTCATCACTGGTCAGGTGTGGGCAGCCTGATAAAAAACTACATCATGTTTGTACCCCGCCCCTGGGATTATCATGACGATTCCTGTGCTGATCTGGCAACCATATGGAAGCTCCCGATTGTGAAGGATAAGACCCGATTGAATGTTTTAGTGATGTTTACTCCACAATTTCACGGGAAGGGTCCCCATAGTTTTAATCCCAAATATGTATGGAAATATTACGGGATGATAATGGGATTTGACCCGGTGGCGGTTGATTCAATTGGCGTCCGTATTCTTCAGGCCAAAAGAAAAGACTTTTTCGGCGAGGAAAGACCCCTCAATCCGCCACCGAAACATGTTTTCCTGGCAGATACCCGTCATAACCTCGGAACCGCTGATCCCGACAAAATAAAGTTGATTAAATTAGGGTATCAGGAAGATATTCTGATATAGCCTTTTGATTATGAATAGTTACTCAGAAGTTAAGAAGATGAGAAGCTTTGAAGTTGAGAAGATCAACACTATTAAAAAGAATATTTTCTGAATATGTGATTTATAAAAAATGATAAAACTATTTAATATAAAATTAATCATTGCTATCTTTATTGTTACTACATTGTTTGTTTTCCTATTTAATGGATGTAGTAAAAAAAGTGATAAAGATTTGATATTGGAACTGGTTGAATCGATCGAAACACTGGCAGAAAAAAAATACACCGCCTCAATTCTTGATTTATTATCTGAAGATTTTGTGGGTATGGAAGACCGTTCCCGAGATGAAATCGAAGAGCTTTTAAATCAATATTTTGAGAAATATTCCGGAATTGTGGTGAATATTTTAGCCACACAATTTGTGGACCTGAAACCCGACCAGGCTGAAATTGAAACCGATGTTTCACTTTCCAGCGGGGCTGCCAAAATGTTCAGAAAATTGATTTCCTATTCCGGACAGACCTATCGTTTTACGATCCGCCTGAAAAAAATCGGTCAGAATTGGAAAATAGTTCAGGCGGAATGGAGATATGTCTATCTGGAAGAGTTATTCCCCGAATCGATGAAGATATTAAAGGAATTATTTCCGAAATTATAGCGGTATGAGTTGAACATGGATAATAAATGGACTGTTATCATCACTTTGTTTATCGGATTATTAGGGTCATCGATATCAGGTTATTCCCAGTATTTTGATTACCACAGGGAAGAATCACCGGCAATCAGCTGGAACGGTGTGAGCTTATTTGATGCCAGGCTTTTAGCAACCGGAGGCATATCCTTAATGAGCTCAGCCCCTTTTATTGCCATTTCCAATCCTGCCCTAATATTTGAATGCAACCAGGTAGCTATCGGGACCAGCTTTAACCTGATGTCATACCAGGCATATCAGTACTGGGGCATCAATGAAGGAGTCCTTAAAGCACCCGACGGATTAAGTGATACCAATTTACAGATCAGTGGTTTTTCAGTGGTGTTGCCCCTCAAAACCATCCATTTGTCTTTCGGGTGGGTTGTATCTAATATCCTGGAATTTCCTGACTTTGACCAGGATCAATATGTCTGGGGATACTCCGGTCAATTTGAGGGAAAGGAAGATCGTTTTTTTTTAGCAACAGCATTTCGATTGGCCAAAGGATTTCACCTGGGAATTAAATTCGAATACCTAAAAGGGAAACGCCAGGTTATCCTGACGGAGCATTTTTATTATGAAGGCGAATATTTTTCAATCATACAGCAGGAAGAACAACACCAGTCAACGGCTGTTTATTCATCCCTGGGAGCATCCCTGAAAATCTCACCTTCCTGGACGGTGGGTGCGGTTTTTAGCTATCAGCTTTTCGGAGAAGTGGATCGGCGTATCATCCGCCGTTTTGAAAATAATTTTACATCTCCGGATATTTTTGACCAGCAAAGCGCCACAGATGATCTATATAAGCCGTCAACAATTAAAGTGGGAGCCACTTTTATTCCCATTCAAAAAAAGCAACCGCAATCCGAAAAAAAAATGACCCTGGCAGCCGAAGCATTTTATGTGTTGTGGTCCCGGTATAAATATGAATTTTTCCAGGAATTACAGGAAAGAAATATGCGTGATACCTTGATACTGTCATTAGGCTGTGAATATGCTTGCTTCGGAGAATCATTTGATTATTTTTTCAGGGCTGGCTACCGTTTGGATCCCCAGCCACTAACCGAGCCAAGAACAACCCTGCATTCTTTCAGCGGGGGATTAGGTATCCTGTGGAAAAAATTACAGGGGGATATCGGTTTTGCCTATTTTACAGGCTCTGCAGAGGATGTTAGACAGAATCACTTTGTGTTCTGCACCTCCCTGAGCTATTATTTTAAAGGAGAATAATGATGCCGAGATGGATCAAACAGTTAGTGTTATTCAGTTTTATATTAGAAGTTGTTTTTTCAATTCATTTGTTCGGTGATTCCCATATCAGATCCCATAAGACAGTGATTTCAATGTCATTGGAAGACTATCGGGAATATCTCAACCATAACCGGCCGCTGGATAGGCTCTTCATGATGGATAATATCTGTTATTTCTTAGTGAATAAACACAAAACAGATTCCCTGAGAAAACAGGGGATTTTCTTTCAATCGCCTCAGTTGGATTTAAGGGATGGGAATTTTACCGGAAGTGGAAGCATTGGGGATTATCATACCTATCCGGAAACGGTTGAAATGCTTCAGGATCTGGCTATTCGCTATGCTGATATGGCAACCGTCTTCAGTGTGGGGCAGTCTCTTGAAGGCCGTGAGATATATGTTATTAAGATAAGCGACAATGTAACCGAAGACGAAAACGAGCCAAATATCTTTATCAGCGGCTGCCATCACGCCAGGGAATGGATATCGGTTGAAGTCCCCCTGTTATTTGTCCGATATTTATTAGAAAATTATTCAACAAACCTGCAAGTACAGCAGGCAGTCAATGGGAGCCAGATATATATCATGCCCATTCAGAATCCGGATGGCCTGGAATATTCAATCCATTATTACCGGATGTGGCGGAAAAATCGTCGTTATAATGGAGATTTAAGCTGGGGAGTGGATCCCAACCGAAATTATGGCTACAAATGGGGTTATGATAATACCGGGTCCAGTCCGATTCCCGATGATGAAGTATACCGTGGCCCTTATGCCTTTTCAGAGCCTGAAACCCGTGCGGTGCGGGATTTTCTAATTGATCATCCGCCCTCGGGTTCCCTGAATTTTCATAACTACTCACAATTAATCCTCTACCCCTGGGGATATACAGATCTTCCCACAGCCGATGATGATGAAATGGAGCAGATTGCCTGCCGCATGGCAGAATTAATATTTCAGGTTAGTGGTCGGGTTTATCAATACGGCCAGGGGGCCACTGCTATTTATCCCACAAATGGTGATACCGATGACTGGATTTACGGTATCTTTGGAACGCCTTCTTTTACGGTTGAACTGCCTCCCGAACTCTTCATTGAAGGAGGGTTTTTCACCTCTCAGGAAATGATCGAATCGGCATTCAGTGAAATGTTGCCGGCCATGTTATATTTCACAAATTATATCATTGATAAGAAT
>DAOWKX010000114.1 GCA_030639705.1 Candidatus Aminicenantota bacterium | reverse complement strand
GGAAAAATCCCCATAAGTAAAAAGCATAGAAAGAAAACAATAAATTTTTTCATTATTTATTTTTTTATAATGATAAATTCAGATCTCCTGTTTTGATAATGGGTTTCTTCATCAACACCTTTAACAACAGGTCTGTTCTTTCCATATGAAATAATTTTCACTCTTTCCGGTTTAATTCCCAGAGAAATCATATAATTTAATGTTGATTCCGCCCTCTTTTCTCCCAGGGCCATGTTGTACTCAAAGGTACCCCTTTCATCACAATGACCTTCAATCAGGATTTTAACATTGGGATGTTTTAATAACCAGTCTGCATTTCGATGTAAAACTGGTTTCATGTTGTCTTTAATGTAATATTTATCGAAATCAAAGTGAATTATTTTTAAATAGCCAACCTTGTTAACTTCTTCAAGAGACCTCTTTTCAAAGAGTTCCTCTTCAGTCAGGACCGGCCTTTCGATTTTAGGTACTTCTTCTCCAACCTTCTCAACACTCTCCTTCACAGGTTCGGCCTTCGGAGCTTTTTTCTTACAGGAATCAAAAAACACCAACATTGATAAAATAATTAAAAATGTAACCAATAGTTTTTTCATAAATCCTCCTTAACAAAGAGAGAATATTTTCTCACCTGAAAAAATATTCCATCTCCTGTGTTGAAGGTCTACTCATCATCGTGTGATTCTTTAAACTTTAAAAGATGAGAACCTTATCAACCTTTTATTTATAATATACAAAACTAATTTTGTCAAATCTATCATAGCTTTTTCTGCCATTCAGACATTTTATTTTCACCTTTAAAGGTAAGCTGACGCAAATTTGATCCGTCATAGTCAATTATATATAATTGATAACTACCGTTTCGGGTAGAGGAAAATACCAGATGTCTTCCATCCGGTGACCAGGAGGGATTTTCGTTCCTACCTGCCCGCTCGGTCAGTTTAATAATCGTATTGGATTTCAAATTATACACATAAATATCAAATCGATATTCCACTCTTGAGACATAAGCAATACGGATACCGTCAGGAGCCCATGATGGAGAATCGTGATACGTTCCTTGAAATGTAATCCGCCTGATATTGGTACCTTCAGCATCCATAATATATATCTGAGGTGTACCGCTCCGCTGGGATGTAAAGCATATTTCTCTCCCATTGGGACTCCAGCAGGGGCTTGTATCAATGACACGATTAAAAGTAAGTCTTTTTTCTGTTCCGGTTTTCATATTTTTGATATATATTTCAGCGTTTCTCGACTTTGTAGAGGTATACACAACCTGATCTCCCTCCGGAGACCAATCAGCAGAGTAGTTCGCACCGCCAGAAGAAATCAAGCCTGTTTTCCCAGTATAAATCGAAAAAGAATAAAGATCCGGATTCTTTTTTTTATAGGAAGTATAAAGGATCTTTTCGTTATCAATGCTCCATGAAGGAAAACTATCAATATAGTCATTATAAGTAATCCTTCTTTTTCTTTTTCCATCATAATCCATGATATAAATTTCCTCATTTCCATCACGGTTTGAGATAAAAACAATTTTAGATACAAAAAGGGGTTTTTCTCCAAAATATTTCATCATTTCATCAGCAGCACGGTGAGCAATTAGTCGTCCAAATTCTTTTTTTCCTCCAAAATTTCTCCCAAATATGAATTTTTTACTGTTTACTTCATAAACTTTAAAGGAAAATATAATTCTTCCTTCAGCTGAGAGTTCAATTTCACCGGAAATTAAAATGTTTGCCTGTATGGAGGCCCAATCTCTGAATACGATATTGGAGGGGTTAAAGGCTTTAATATAACCATAATGCTCTCTTGGAATCAGCTTAAACACTCGTGAAAAGTGTAAATCCTGCCACAAGGTATTATATAGTTCTTTCCGTATCTCATCATCAATAACAGATTTCTCGATGAAATGAAATTCCGGTAATGCCACCGGAATCATTGGCATTCCCTCTTTAACCCCCACCCAAATCTCCTGTTGAGGGTAAATAGGAAGAGAAAAAAACCCACCTGCCAGGCCAATTGAAAAACTAATTAAAAAAATTATTTTCATTTATTTCTCCCATTCAAACTTGAAATGTACAATGAGGTAATCCGAGGAAAAATCCGAGGGAAGGAGCGCAAACGGGGAGGCATTTTCCACCGCCCTTAATGCAGAAAGATCAAGGGTGACAATTCCACTTTTTTGCTCCAGTTTTAGACGCTCAATGGTGCCGTCTCGTAGAATTCGAAAATAGACGACCGTAGAAAATTTTCCTCTCAATCCCGGTGACATCAATGAATTATACCAGGAGGAAGAAATTTTACTTCTCAACATATCAATATAATAGGCATAGGGAAATGAATACCCACCCGGACCATATCCATTGCCTCCGGAAAAATCTCCTTGATTATTTAATGACGAAATTCCGGTAGTCAATACCTTGGAAGACATAATTTGGGAATTTGAACCGGATTTACGGTACTCCTTTTTCAACTGTTCCCGCGGCTTCCGGACCACCGAAATCAATTCTTTTGGTTCTCTCTTCTTCTTACCCTCTTTATCCGGATATCTGAGCTTGGATTTTGCTTCTTTTTTAACTGTCAGGTCTCTAATACTCCCTGAAGGTTGTTCAAGGTAGGAGGTGCCAGTTTTTTTTCCAGGTGTCTGGTTGCCACTCCCCTTTTTAATGGGACCACCCAAGCCTTTTCCTGATGAGCCTGAAGGAAAATGGACCAAATCGACATAATAGGTCGTCTCACCACTCATTTCTGTTTGAGGCAAATAAATAACAATTGCAAAAATTGAAAAGTGAAATACCACCGACGCTACAAGAGCGGATCTGAATTTCATCTCTTATCTTCTTTTTCCACAATCATTCCAACGGTCTCGATTCCAGCTTTTTTTATGATGTCCATTACAGAAATTACAAATCCATAGGTAACATCTTTATCGGCTTTTAAGAAAACAATTTTTTTTTCTTCATTAACAAAATAATTTTTTAACCGGGATTCCAATAAATATACATTTATATTTTTATCTCCCATATAAACATAGCGATCCTTTGTAATCGTTAAGATCAACCCGCCTGAACTGGGATTTGTCTTGGTCTCTGCAGAGGGAAGATTCACATTGATTCCGGATTGCATCATGGGAGCAGTTACCATGAAGATGATAAGCAAGACCAGCATTACATCCACCATAGGTGTAACATTTATTTCAGACAGATTTGAAGAAAGTTGTAAAGACTTTTTTTTCATTGCAATTTTTTGCTTACATTAAGAAATTCAAGGATAAAATCTTCCATTGTGGAGATTAGCACCTTCAATTTATTAAGCAATAAATTATAAAAGATGACCGCTGGGATTGCGGCAAAAAGTCCCAGGGCAGTGGCAATCAGCGCTTCTGCAATACCAGGAGCCACAGTAGCCAGATTGGCATTCCCTGTTCTTCCGATTTCCATGAACGAATCCATGATTCCCCACACCGTGCCAAAAAGACCAATAAACGGGGTCACAGTCGCTGTAGTGGCCAAGAATCCATTCAACCGCTCCAATCGAGTAATTTCAGAGCTGGATGCCATAACCATCGACCTCTCAATACTCTCAGAATCAATGACCTCAGAAGAAACCTGCGGCCCCATTTGGATGGATAATTCTTTATATCCACGCATGAAAATCCGGGCCAATGGATTATTTTTAGCCAAGTGAGCAAACTTGTTAATCTCTAAAAAATTCTTTGATTTTCTAAAATAGTCGATAAACTTTTTTAAGTCTTTTCTGTTCTTGGCATACTCAAATAATTTGAAAACAATGATGGCCCATGAAATAACTGAAAATAACAACAGGAGTAATAATACAAATTTGACAACTGGCGACGCAGTTGATATCAAAAAAAAAATACTATTTCCTGTTTTTAAAGACGGTGGCATGGCAGCGAACAGTACATTTATCATATTAGCAAATGTACCATAAACTCTTGGTTATTGCAACTTAACCACTCCTCACTTTATTTTAGTACGCTTATAGAAGAATTTTACTATTGCTGATCCGGCTGACTGAGACCCAGTCGTTGTTTCACTTCATTGTGAACTTTTCTTATGAATGGCTGCTTTCCATTCAAATTCAAAGAAGCCTCAAATGCCTTTAAGGCTTCCTCATAGTTCTTTAAGTTTGACAGGGTGAAACCCAAAAGGTTCAAGACTCTGATATCACTATTATATATCTCATTGGCTTTCAAAAATTGATCGAGTGCATTGTCATAGTCTTTCATTCCGTATAGAGCAATTCCTTTTATCAGAAAATAATCAAACTTCAAATCTTTATCTTTTTTTATCTTTTCAACTTCCACCAATACTTTTGTATATTTTTTCAATCGATTGAGGATGCTTAAAAAGGCAACTATTCCTTTTTTGAATTCCGGTCGATTATTGATACATCTTTCATAAAAGGTCTCTGCTTTTTGTAGGTCTCCAACACTCTCATACTGAGAGCCCATGATAAAATAAACAAAATATGGATTATCTATCCGGGACCTTTTAAAAGACTCCATTGGGTAGGCGACGGTTTTCAAAGGAGATATGGAAAAATTATTTCCCTTCTTATCAATCACCATACCGAGGTGATTCACCAGTTTCACATCACAATCATAATAATCAGGACCCAAGCCTTTTTCAGACAAGCTATGGATGATATTTAAATTTTTGCTGTAGTTATAATCACTCAATGCCAGTGTGTATTTCTTTTCAAATTTTATTCGGTCATTCAATCCTCTCAGGTGTATTTCCACCTTGCCATTTTTCCACAGATCTTTCTCCAGATTATAAACACCGATCCATAAATTGGGTTTCGCGTTTAAGCGAAATGTATTATCTGTATCAACAAATAATTTGCTATCTCTAATTCGATAGGGGTAGAAAAAGTTATCGGCTCTTTGCTCTAATTTATATCCCAGGACCGGTGTGGATAACATGGGCATCTTCCCTTCCGGCATACTCTCAATATAGGTATCAAAATAGGTAAATTCTTTACCCACAGTGTTTTTCAAAAAAACCATCAATTGATATTTTCCAGGAAGAACAGGAAAGGTATCATGTATAACAATCCCGTTTCCCTTCAGGTTTTGGACCTTATCTGGGTCAATATAGAAATCAAAATTTTTGGAATATTGATAGATGAATTCTTCATCCTTCTTTAAACTCACTGACAGTTCCAGATTAAAATAATATTGATCCTTATCATCGTTGTACCCCAGCGAGAGTTGTTTGGGCTTAACCGAAATATTGACAAAATTAAATCCGAATCTTTCATACCGGGTTATGGAAACCTGGTGGGTGTTTTCAATATAATTTATCGAAGCATCAACATTCACAAATCCTTTATAATTCAAAAAGTTGGTGGCATATGAAACATTTATTTTACGTTTGGGGGATTCATAAATATTGGACAAAATAAGATTACTTCTTAAGCTGACAGCAAAGGTATAATACCCCTGAGCTGCTTCGGGAATCATTGAAATAGAAGCCTTGGCAAGGGTTGGTGCAATTTCATAAATTTTCGCATAAAGAGTGTCGTAATCACTCCGATCAACTGGTTGCTGTAAAACCATCAGCGCTGCCGGGCCATCTGATGCGGGATTATACAGCTTCCATTCCGTTGAATTTCTGGGTTTGAAAAATGTGACATTAAAATATGTGGGTAATCCCAATCTTTTATCACCATAATAATACCAAACCTGGGCCGGATATAAACCCGGTTTACTATCAAAGCGATCAATACTGATTGGTTGGCCCAGAATGATGTGAAATTTTCCCATATCGGTCATCCATCCAGGGCGACCCACCCCCCGACCATAATGTTCATTGGCATAGATAAATCTCTTTTCAATTTCATTCTTATATTCATTCTCAGGGGTTCCAGGGGTAGGATCTCTCTGCAACCAGAAAGACTTAATGAATAAATCTAGGTCTCTGTTATTTTCAAGTTTCAGAAAAACCGCTTTTTCTTCCTTTGTTGAGATATAAGTGATCAGATCATACCAGTATTTATGATGCTGGCTTAAACTTTTTATGGCTTGTCTTCTCTCTTTGGCAGTAAGCTTAACATTTTCCCTTTTGGAATAGGAATAAACTGCCATCAGACTTAACATTAAGATGAATACCAATACTTTCTTTTTCATGACCGAATTATAGTTGATCTCCCTTTCATTGTCAATTAAGCTTAGACGCATTCTCCCGCCTTTTTGTTTCATAATTGAGCCATTTACCCCAATTTCTCACCAGCAATCTACTGCAATGGTAAATATACCCATGTCTACCCTGTTGAATAATTGTAATATTTTAATATTCCACGGGGTCTACTGCGTTATGTTCAATCGGCTTTCTCGACGTATTATCAAATACGCCTGCAAAAGCCTCAATCGCATGCCTTGTATCTATGGATATCTTTGCCATTTCGTAACAATTCCCGGTGAGAAATGCGGGTTAGAAAATTAAATAACACTGATAAAATCCAATATAAGCAAGAATCGGCTCAAGATTTAGGTCACAGCAAAACCAAAAGCTTGGTCCAGATGATCATGGCAACCATGGCAACCGGATAGATAGTTGCATAAATGGTAATGGGAATTTCTGAACTGGTCATTGAAGTGGCTGTGGCAAAACCTGGGGTCGATGTCATACCTCCGGGAAGTATCCCCATCAATTCCAATAGAGTTATATCACGTATTTTTTTAGACAATAAAATGATTACGGTCATGGGAACAAAGGTGATCACCCCCCCCCACAGTATCAGAGAAATGCCATTCTGCTGAACCACATTGACAAAGTTCTGACCCGCTTCACATCCAACAGCGGAGAGAAAGAGAATCAGGCCCATTTCCCGTAAAAAATGATTAATATTGGTAGGAATTCGCCATACAACCGGACCCAATCTTCCTTTGGTGCTGAAAAAAAGCCCTGAAATCAAAACACCTCCGGTCAATCCCAGTTTAAAAGATAGCGCCTTACCAATGGCAAAAGGGACCATCCCCAGGAGAATTCCAGAGGCAATTCCCAGAACCAGGGAAAACACATTACCCTCTTCAGCCTTTTTCACATCATCACCAAAATATTTTTTTAACTCGGGCATTAAATCCTTCTCACCTACCACTGACATGCGGTCTCCCCACTGGATAGTGAAATCCGGCAGGGCCAGAAGATCAATTCCGGCACGGGTAATCCGGGTGATGTTGGCATCCCGGGTATAACGGATATTTAAGTCTTTGATTTTTTTCCCCACAAGTTCTCTATTGGTTACTACAAATCGGCCCAGTTCCAGGTTGCCCACCGGAATATCACAATGTGTAACCTTACCCAATAATAAAATTGCCTGCTGAATCTTATCCTTTAATCCAACTATACGAACGATGTCTCCCTGTTGAAGACGAGTGGATCTGCCGGGTACTCGAGTCTTTTCCTTTCTAACCAGCCGGGAGATGATGCATCCGGTGAATTCCTGAAATCTTAATCCTTGAATGCTTTTGCCAATAACATTGGGATTGGTGATTTCCACCTGAAGAGAAATCACCTCTAATTGCTGCTCTTCGCGATCCTTTTTTTCCCTGTTTTCTTCTCTCTTCACACTGCATTTCAACAGTGAAGGCAGCAACCTGACAAACATAATCACGCCAATGACTCCCAGGGGATAAGCGATTCCATATCCAATAGAGGTTAGGCGTGAACCAGTGGCCTCGTAGGCTGATGCCAGACCCGGTGTGCTGGTAAGCGCTCCGGTAAAAAGACCAATGGAAATACTTTCCTGGAAATTAAAAAAGATCTGGCCTATCAGAGTCAGCAGGGCACCGATGCTGATTACAACGAATGCCATCAGGTTTAAGACTATTCCCTCTTTCTTAAAAAGAACCCTGACCTTTGGTCCGGCTTGAAGGCCAATCGCATAAATGAATAATACCAGTCCAAGGTTCTTAAAAAGATCAGGTATAACAAATCCCAGATGTCCCGCCAGAAGTGCGATGAAAAGAATAGCCGAGCTATCCAGGGAAAATCCCTTGATCTTTATCTGGCCCACAAAATATCCCACCGATGTGACCAACATCACCAGCAATATCGGATTTGCATTTAATAATTCAATCAATTTAAATTCTGACCTTTTTGAAATTCTCATTTTACCTTTTATTCCGGAGATGTCAATACGATCAAGAAAACCAGGCACCCGGTTCGGGAATCCTCCAAAAAATCATTCACTATAAATATCGGCTGGACAGGAATACAGATCAAAAAGCGGGTATGAAATGCTTCTATTGTTTTATTTCAGTGGTATGAATTTTCCAGGTTTCTTCTTCAACATCCTCAATCATGGTATAAATATTCTTTTTATAGACCGAGTATAGTATGGGGTAATAGGTAAAGGGAATGTAGTGATCCAGTGGAATAAAAACCCGGGACTTTTCATTCCCTTTCAAATCTAGCAATATGCATTCCCAGAGCTGGTTTTTTCGCTTATAAGTTATGACATGGATGGTATCATCGACAACCTGAATATCCCTGATGGGTGGGAAATAGTCTCTGAATTTGATTATTTTCTTGATCATGGATTCATACATGGGTTTAAACCGGGCATCATTTTGGAACCACTCATGTGCCCCTTTTTTATATCCCTCGGGAACGGGTATTTTCTGGGAATCTTTTTTAATACTGTATTCTTTCGTCCCGCCAGCCCTGAACACATCGATGATAAAATCGGTTGAACTGGAAACTATATAAATCTTATCCCGATAAACCGGGTTATAAGTGAAAGTTGTCAGAGGAAGCAGAATCTTTTCCGGATTATTGACGGAAAAATCAGATCGGTACAGCACGTTTCTCTCTTTGAAATCACGCCCGAATAGCCGAAAACCGATAAAATACTGGTTACTCTCATCCGGAACCGGCCCTGTTCCCACATAACCATCTTTAATTTGAAGCAGAAGGACATCAAGGGGATTTTTAATTTCTTTAATAAATTCCCCTTCAACGGTAATGAAAGATATTTTGTTCAGGCTGTTGACCACCAGTTTGTCATCATAAAATGACATGGTCATGGGGGCGCCCATGACGTTGGTTTTAAATTCTCTGGGCCCTTCACCTGCCCGGCCAAATTTTTTAATCAATTTGAAATCATCCAGAGAATAAATATATATGGTGGTTTTTTCAAGGATATATACCTTGTCATATTTTACGATTAGAATTGCCGGTCTGGATAATTCTTCAAGCGCTACCGGAGGTCCTCCAAAAACAAACCTAACGCTAATTACCAAAATGAGTGAAACCATTATTTTCTTCATGATGAATCCCTTTTTTTGTTTTCATATTTTTCTAAACGCATCGAAAGGTGAAAAGTTCCCTGAAATAAATTATGTAATTATGGGGTCAGGTCTTGCATTGCAACATTTAACTTTTTTTTTCTATTTTTTTTATAGCACGGCTAACAGTTGCATAGTGAATCCCAAGGTAATCTGCTATTTCTTTCTGATAGTAATCATATTCCTGAAATGCCTGGTAAATCAACTCATCTCTCGTTTTTCCAGTCCTCATTCCTTTTTGAAAAATTTCATCTAACTCCATCCTGGATACATATCTTTGTTCTTTAACAATCTCACTATTACTCACATGATTAGAGCGTGATAAAAACTTATTGATTTTCTTAATAAATTTCTTAGAACCTAAAATCAATTGGCCTGCTATTTCTTCGGAAGGAAATGACATATTTTTACCTGATAATACTAATTTTTTGAATTCTTTGACAGCTGTATATATATCTGACCCAAATTGAGAAAGAATCCAACTAGTAGTTAAATATTCTGGGCATTCTACTTTTCCAATAATTGCTTTATAACTGCTCCATCTATAATCTACTGGATCTTTTACAAGTCCTGCCCTGACTGGATTTAGCACTAAATAGCGACATAGCTCCAGCAAGTAACTTTCTTTTTCTACAATTAGGGATTTGAATCTTCCCTGAAAAAGATGACCCACCCTGCTATGATGCCAATTGAAAAATTGAGTGTATACTCCATTCAATTGCCTCATGCCACGTGATAAATTGGGCTTTGGGGTTTCAATTAAAAGATGATAATGATTACCCATTAAAACATATGAATGGCAAATCCAATCAGTTCTATCAATAACAATTTTTAATATTTCCAGAAATTCTTTTCTATCCTGGTCAGTAAGAAATATCAGTTGTTTTGCATTACCTCTTGAAGTAATATGATAAACTGCACCCGGATATTCAATCCTTAACGGCCTGGCCATGGTAATAAATTATCATAAAAAATGTTATAATGCAAGACCTGACCCCATTATTTTTATTTTTTCAAAATCGTTAACTTTTTTATATAGGCCGGGATGCCGCCGAAGTCTCCATTGGAAATTAAAGCAATGACCTGGCTCTGCTTATAATTAATGGTTTCAAGAAAACTCTTAATGTCATCATATTCACTGAAAATTGTTACTGCTTTTCCTGATCGTTGCAATTCCGTTCTTATTCGATCCACATCCAGTCTCTCTTCCGGAAGTATCTTTTCCTTTTGATAAACATCCTTAATGCCAATAACATCGGCATTGGCCAGGCTGTTGATCAGCTGATTCTGAAAAACATTTCTGCGAAGACTCCAGCTCCGGGGTTCGAAAAGGGCAATGATTTTTCTCCCCGGGAAGATTTCTCGAATACTTTTCAGCAGGATTTCCACAGAAGTGGGATGGTGGGCAAAATCTTCCAGAAATACAGTTTTTTGTATCTCCCCTAGGATCCTCAGGCGCCGCTCCACCCCCCTAAACGTCTCAACTGCCTTTTTGATTACTTTCTCCGGTATGTCCAGATGCAATCCCAGAATAATCCCGGCACACAAATTCCAGATATTGTGTCTACCCAGAACGGAACACCGGAAGCTGATTTCCTGAGAACTGTGCTTCAGGGAAAAACAATAATGGCCCTTATCCCATTCTATATAACCGATCTGAAAATCACATGGACCGGAGCCGTATGAAATCATTGGCGTAAATGAATTTTTTACTGCTTCCAGGTTCATGGGAAAATCTGAGTTGTTAATTATGGCGCCACCTGATGGAACCTGGTTGACCAGATTCTGAAAACTTTTCAAATAAAGATCCCGGTCAGGAAAAAAATCAATGTGGTCATATTCGAGAGCAGTAAGAATGAGATTTTTTGGAAAATATTTTAAAAACTTAGAAGACCGGTCAAAAAAAGAGGTTTCGTACTCATCTCCTTCGGTGATAAAATAATCTCCGGAACCCAGCTCATAATTCTGATCAAAATCAACCGGCTTGCCGCCGATAAAGAATCCCGGATGTAAACCTGCATGATCGAGTAAATAGGCAGCAAAAGAAGCAATGGTGGTCTTGCCATGGGTACCGGCCACCACAATTGACTGGCTTCCCTTTATAAAATAATCATAGAGTGTTCCGGCCATTGAATCATATGGAATATCGTGATTTAGAATAAATTCTGCCTCTGGGTTCCCCCTGGAAATAACATTTCCGATCACACATAAATCAACATCATTCGGGATATTCTCCGGATCGAAGCCCTGAAATATTTTGACATTCATTTTTTCCAGTATTTGATCTACCGGCGGATAAAAATGAATATCTGATCCATAAACCTGATGCCCGGCCTGGTTGAACAAACCGGCCAGAGAACTCATTCCAGTGCCCGCAATACCGCTAAAAAAGACTTTCATTCTGCCTCTCTCCATTTAAAAATTAGGGGAGAGTATTTTAAACCCCCCATGAATCTTTATTGAACTGCCTTATCTTTTAAAATTAATCCGCTGTATCCAGAGGTGTCCATTTCAACCTCAACTCCCAGAGGAACCGTGCGAATATAATCGGAATGACCCAGGGGAAGGTCATAAATAACCGGAATATGCACATCCCTCAATAAATCTTCGATTTTTGAAAAAAAATGGATTTTCTCCTGCTGGTCCTTAAAACAATTGGGGAATTGCCCCAGGGCCAATCCCTTTATATTGGAAAAAACTCCATTCTGATGCAGCTGCCACACCATCCGATCCAGGCGATAGGGTCGCTCTGCCTTATCCTCCAGGAGCAAGATTCGATCTTTAATTTCAGGGAAAAATGGAGTCCCGATTAAAGAAACAAGATTGGAAAGACATCCCCCGGTTAAAATTCCTTTGGCTTGACCGGGAATTAAAACATTGCCACTAATTCTCATTTCTTCTCCATGGCCTTCCAAAACAGCCAGTAATTGCTGACAATCCACACGATTTTCTGCCAATGCTGAAAAAGCCATAGGTCCGTAAAAAACCACCATATGAAACCGATCCAGTAAATACCAGAGTAAAACACTCACATCGGAAGAGCCAATTACAATCTTGGGATTCTGGATAACCAGGCCTTTTAAAAGGGGGAGCAGATAATTGGATCCATATCCGCCTCTGGCAGCCCAAAGCGCTTTTATTTCTGACATTCTGAAAAAAGATTGGATATCTTCTAAATTGTCTCCGGATGGTTTGGCGACAAAGTCATTTCTGGCTAAAATATTCTTGGCCTCAACCGGGAAATAACCGAGGGCCTTTAACTTTTTAAGTCCTTTTAATCGATATGATTCTTTCACAGGAGAAGCGGGAATAAAAATCCCGATTTTATCCCCTTTTTCTAACTTGTTAGGCTTCTTAAACATCTTTAGGTAAATCCAAAATAACCTCAGTACCCTGATTTTTACGAGATAGAATTTCAACACTTCCATAGTGTAGTTCGATAATTCTTTTAACAATAAACAAACCCAGGCCGGTCCCGATCTCTTTGGTTGAATAGTCCTCATCAAAAATAAACTCCAGTTCTTTTTTATCCAGGCCAATCCCATTGTCACTTATTTTTATGAATACCCTTTTCTGTTCATCAATGATAGTGATTTTTATTTCTCCCTGCTTTTCACCGATTGCCTCAATTGAATTAATCAGAATATTCTTAACCACCTGTTTAATCTTCAGTTTATCCAGTTTGACTTCGAAATCAATACCCTGTTGTTGCAAGATAAAATTTATTTTTGGATAAAGCGACTTAAAACTGATCACCTCCTCATTAACCGCATCTAATAAATTAAATTCCTCCACTTCAATTTTATCCAGCCGAGAAAAATCCAGGAAACCATAAGAAACCTTTTTCAAATGTTCGGACTCGTCAATTATGAAATGAACTGATTTTTGAATAATTTTTTCATACCCTTTTCGCTTATCTTTCAATGACCTTAAGATTTGTTCCGCTGATAATTTTATGGGCGTGAGGGGATTTTTCACCTCATGGGCCACCCGTCGTCCCATTTTAAGCAGAGTTTTCATCCGGGAAATTTCTGAAATATTCTTCTTCTGCTCCTTTATCCCATCGACCATGGCATTGAAACCCAGATAAAGATTTTTTAATTCAATTTCCGAGGGTGTTTCTTTTAGGTGCATCAAATTGCCTTTTTCCACCTCTTCCATACCTCTGTTCAACTCCCGGACCGGTGACATGATTTTGTTACTGAAAAAGAATGCCGAAGAGATGCCGATCACGAGTAAGCAAAAAAATAAAACAATTATAAAATTTGAATAATGGCTCTTTTCAGTAATGAAATCACTCCTGGATGAGGGAAATTCAATATTAAAAATATAGTCATAGGTTTTGAAGAAAAGACCAAAACCAGTATTCTCTTTTATCAATACAAATTTCTGGTTCTTTTCATTAAGTAATTGCAAAATATTGGAATGCAAGTATACCGGAATTTTAGATTGGATGATCTTCCTGTAATTTGAAGTAAATAATAATTCTCCTCTTTGATATACACTGACATCTTTATTTAATATCGCAGACAGTAGAAACAATTGGTTTAAAGTCAATTCCCCGCTTTCTTCAATAAAGTTATTCCCGATGTTCAGAGCTGTCCTTCCTCTATCAAAAATGGCGTGCCTCATCTGTATTTCAGATGATTGGGAAAAGAAATCAGAAGAAAATATTGAAAAGATTATTGCGGTTAAAAGAGAAATCAGAAATAGGATAACAAACACGCGTATTGAAAGGGAATAATAAATTTTTTTCCACTCTATATTTTTTAATTCCTTTATCCTGACAATCAGAAAAAACAAAGAATAAAGTAAAAATATTCGAATCAGTTCAGAAAATTTTTTAACCATGGTGCTTTCAGGAAAAAAGATGATGACTGAATTTTTGTTTTGTTTGAAAATGTATCCACTAAAATCCAAATCCATGAATTTAAATTTTATCCACTGGTGATCGTACTTAATAATGCCGGCAATGTTTTTCAGATTGATATTGGAGGGATTTTCCAGTACCTGGTACTTCTCATTTAAGGTGAGATAACTCAGATCTGAACCCTTTATTTTACGGTTCATGGTAAATATATTGATCTTATCCTGACTTCTTAGTATCAATTCAGGAGAATTTAAAACCTGAACAATGAAGCGACCGAGGAAATTATATTTCTGAAAAATACTGGTGGAGGCAACAGCAAGAGATAACTTTTTTCCATATACCTCAGTCGTTGTATCTTCAATCGCCCACAGAGGAAAGATTTTGTATTCGTCTGCTTTAAAAAATGGAACCAGATACGGATAAAAACTCTTCAGTTCCCCATCCTTTGAAATGACAAAAATTCCTGAAGCAATATTCTCCCGAGAGGCGATACTGCTTCTCCATATGGCTTCTAATCTTGAAGACCAATCACCCTGGAAAAAATCAGGAAAATCATCTTTATAACGATTCA
Source organism: Candidatus Aminicenantota bacterium (assembly GCA_030639705.1). Taxonomy (GTDB): domain Bacteria; phylum Acidobacteriota; class Aminicenantia; order UBA2199; family UBA2199; genus CAZOWT01. Next base: position 6,774 of record DAOWKX010000114.1, on the reverse strand, counting down.
ATTCATGAACAATTTCCCGGGCGATAAATTTGGCATAATTTCCCTGGTTTGAAAATATTTTTTTAAGATTATTGTCGATAAACTCCTCTTTTTCACTCAATGCACTATGGTGGATCACATGAAAAATCGAAATGGTGAGTAAAAATAGCACCACCAATCTGGAGATTAGATTTTTCTTTAAAAAAAGAATACCTAATAATGATAAAGAAAAGGCCAATACAGTGACAATACCGATCTTGAAAACCGCTACCATTATCAAACCAGAAATAATCTGAAAAATCAGAAGTCCCAGGACCAAGGTCATATTCTTTTTAATAGATATCTCTCTGATCCAGTAAAGGGGAAGGGCATGGATAATCAATAAGACCAGAAGTAGCATTAAATAATCCGGGCTGAAATTAAAATCAGAATATAAAAAATTAAGGGATGATAGAATTTTATAACAGAACTTTATTCCAATAACAATAAACACATTGAAAAAAACAAATGATAGAATATTGTTTTGAAAAAATTTCTTGGAAGAATTTAAAAAAAATAAAAAACCCATCCAGAAAAATATCACAGCCACTGCAATTTCGTATATTGAATTGATCTTTATCAGCGATAAATTAATATACAGGTCTTGTCTCCCCAAACGAGAAACCAATATATAGCAATTAATGAAAAAGGTCATTATAAAAAAAATCAGCAAAAACCGTAATTTTTTATTTGGCCGGTAATAAAAATATAAAATATTCACCAGGAAAAACAGCAGTACAGCCAGGAACAAAAAGTTGTTCTTCTGCTGGCTGGTGTATATTTGAATATCACTCCTGAGCCATTTTAAGTGCAATACAACCTGATTGTTCAACGATTTTATCACCCGGGAAAAGAAAAACCTGCCTTTTATTTTATCGAATTGAAACTGATCATCTTCCGATGGAACTCCGGTATCAAAAAATTTTAACTCGGCCTCCAGGAAGGGATACTTTAGCTGGCTTAAAAAATCATTTTGAACCAAATTAAAAAAGAACCTGAAATAATAGATATTTTCTCCGCAACGCTGAACAAAATAAATATCCTTATTTTTTTTTATTAATACCCATTTTGATACTGGAATCGGTTTAAATTTAAAATAATATATTTCACCATAATAATCGCCAACGACTCCGGAATTCTCAATAATAAGGGATTCCCGATTCAGTAACAATGAATGCTCCAATCTATTTGAATTGTAGCATTCAAAAATAAAATCAGCTCTTTTTTTGAGACTTTGGATGTTCTTATTAATAGTGTTCTCGATCTTATCGGCCCTGGTTGAAATAGTGGATTGAATTCTATCGGTTGAAATGTTGGGCCGATTTAAAATGAGTATAAAAAAAACAGATATAACTATAGATCCAAGAATAAAAAAATAAATTATATTCTTAATCCTCTGATATAATAAAGTTTCCATGTCTTATCTTGAGTCATAAAAAAAATGAATTTATAATACACCAACTTCTCAGATCTCCTGTTTTTCAATATTAGATTGAGCGATTGGATGGCAAATTTCTCCTCGATCTGCCTGGTGAGCCATTCAAATTTTTTCACCTCAAATCTCGAGAACTGCCTGGAGAAAGCATCAATAAACTTGCTACGGGAAAAATAACCATTCAGTAAAAAGGGTTCTTCAAAATTAATCGAAACCTTATCCTGACAAATCATTTCTAGGTAGGAGAAGTTATTGGTTTCTATGGCCTGCTGAATGGGCTGTCTCAAAAGAAATTGCTGGGCCAACAAAATAAGGATAAATAGTAACCGCATTTCCTCTACCACAAAATCTGAATCAATAATAATATATTTTTTATTTTTTTTAAAGAAAGAATTGTTCTTTAGGCGAAAATATGGAAATCATTGGGGAAAACCGACCGTTATACCCGGCTAAACAGAAAAAATTAAAAGCAAAATACTTTTGATTTAAAACAGAATATGGTGATAATTAAAACCACCATGAGTATTAAAATCAGATTAAAATTTTTTTAGGCAAATTTTGACTTTTTAGTTAAACTTTCTCCCATTTTTGTATATAATAATAGTCATCTCAGGTTTTGATATGAACCAAAGAAAAAATCTTTACCTTTCAGCCGTTCTAATAATCATGCTTCTCTTCCCCATCCATATCAAGGTTGAAGGTTCCGGGAAAAACCTGGTGAATCGGATCAATCTGATGCCGGTTCCAGAAAATATTGAATTCAAAGCAGGCAGGTTCAAAATTGCCGATTCTTTCAGCGTCTTGACAGAACAATTACCGGAAAATCGAATTTCAAAGGCAGTCAGCCGGATGTTGCGCAGACTCTCGAATCGAACCGGATTGATATTTGCTGAATACCGATTCTCAACAACAAAAAATCCGGTAAAACCCAGAATGATCCTCACCTATAAACGCCCCGGGAAACTGGTGATCAATGAGGATGAGTCCTATCATTTGCACATACAAAGCAAAGGAATTACCCTTTCTGCTGAAACAGACATCGGAATACTGCGCGGTATAGAAACTGTTCTGCAGCTGGTAGAAGCTGATCATTCAGGCTATTATCTGCCCTGCCTGGTAATTAAAGATAAGCCCAGATTCACCTGGCGGGGATTACTCATAGATTCCTGCAGACATTTCATGCCCATCGAGGTCATCAAAAGAAATCTGGATGGAATGTGTTCGGTTAAGATGAATGTGTTTCACTGGCATCTGACCGAAGATCAAGGCTTCCGGGTCGAATGCAAGACCTTTCCGGGCCTGCATGAACATGGATCCGATGGACGTTATTATACCCAGAGACAGATTCGTGAAATCATTGAATACGCCTCTGACCGGGGTATAAGGATCATACCGGAATTTGATATCCCGGGGCACTCCACCAGCTGGCTGGTTGGATATCCAGAACTGGCAAGTTTACCCGGCCCTTACAAGATAGAGCGGGGATTTGGCATCTTTGATCCCTGTTTTAATCCTGTGAAAGAAGAAACCTATCATTTTTTTGATCGATTTTTCGAAGAGATGACCTCATTATTCAGGGATGAATATATTCATATCGGCGGTGATGAAGTCAACGGAAAACAGTGGGACAACAATCCTGAGATACAGAAATTTATGATGGAAAACCATCTTCCTGATAGCCATGCCCTTCAGGCTTTCTTCAACCGCAGAATCATGAAGCTTATCTTTAAGCACGGTAAAAAGATGGCAGGGTGGGAACAAATCCTTCAGCCTGACTTACCCAAAAGTACCATCATTCAATCCTATCTGGGAGAAGAATCATTGATTGAAGCGGCCCGTATGGGATACCAGATTGTTAATTCCAAAGCAGACGAAATGTATATCGACCTACTCTATCCCACTGACTTTCATTATTTATACGATCCCCTGCCGCCTGATATTCCATTGAAAGAAAAAGAAAGAAAATTGGTCCTAGGCAGCGAGGCCACCATGTGGGGAGAGCTGATTTCACCGGAAACCATTGACTCCCGCATTTGGCCGCGAACCGCCGCTATTGCCGAACGCCTGTGGTCTCCATCAGACATTAATGATGTAAATGACATGTACCGGCGCCTTGATATCATCTCATTCCAGCTGGAAGAACATGGGCTGACCCATATCAAAAATCAAAAAATGATGTTGAGACACTTAACCAGAGGACAAAGCACTGCTGCTTTAAAACATCTGGTAGATGTTATAGAACCGATTATACTCTATGACCGTCCGCAGTGGCAGAAGCGCTATACTCAGCAGTTACCTCAAACCCGGGTAGTCGATGCAGCAGTCCCGGATGCCAGAGTGGCCCGGGAGTTCCGAAACGAAATTGATTTGTTTTTAAAAAATAAAAACCAAACAATCAAAAGATGTATACAAAATAAATTGGAAACCTGGAAAAATAATCATTTGAAGCTAAAGCCCATCATCAAACAATCTCCTATATTAAGAGAGATCGAAGCCCTGTCAGAAGGACTCTCCCTTATAGCAGACATAGGATTGCAAGCGCTGAAGCTCATTAATTCCGGAAAAACAGTGGACAACATCTGGATCAGAGACAATATTCAAATACTGGAAAAAGTAAAAAAGCCCATAGGGGATTGCAAGTTAAAGATTGTTTCAGCTATTGAGAAACTGCTTTATTCATTATATAAATAAACCTATCAGGAGGTTATGATGAAAAAAGAAAAAGTGTTCATATGTTTTTTGTTAATCTTTACTGCCGGGATGACACTTCAGGTGCTTGCCCAGCCAGAACCCGTGGAACCGGTTAACTGGAGAAAGTTGACTCCTTTTTTGTCCGATCTGAAAGGATGGGAAGCAAAGGGAGAGCCTTCGGGTTCCACGGTAAACATGGGAAATTTTAAAATGTCTCAGGTTGAGAGGGAATACACCAAAAATGGAATCGAACTGGAAATTCAGATTATAGACGGTGGATACGCACCAATTGCTTATGCCGGATTCAAGACCATGTCCCAGTTTGAAATCGATACCTCGGATGAATACGTGAAGAAGACAAATATTAAAGATTTCACTGCCATCGAAAGCTATCAATACAAAAGAAAAAATGCCACCATCATAATTTTAGTGGCTGACCGATTCATAGTCCAACTGGAAGCCAGTGAAATCAAAGACACCCGGGAATTAAAGGCCACTGCCGAACAACTGGACTTAAAAGCTCTGGCCGGCCTGGCTAAATAAGGATATTATTCCCAAGGGGAAACCTGAAGGATTACCCTAACAACCATTTTACTGTCCTGTTCATTACTTGTAATGGCTGAAATCCCAGTCTATCTCACTGGGAAAATATTGAAATTCGATCATTCTTCCCTCTATCCCGTAAAAGTATTGCAAATTCATTGAAAATAAAATTTGAATTTGATATAAGATATTGGGAGAATGATAGGGCAAACTATTTCACCAAAAACAGCCACCGGCTCACAGCCCACGGCCCCCAGCAAAAAAAACGAAAAATGATAAATAAAACCATTTTTCATTATAAAATTATTGAGAAATTAGGTGAGGGAGGCATGGGGGAAGTTTATCTGGCTGAAGATACCAAACTGGATCGCAAAGTAGCCCTGAAATTCCTGCCCAAGGAATTCACCAAGAACAAGGAAGCCAATGAGCGCTTTGAAAGGGAGGCCAAAGCTGCCGCAGCTTTAAACCATCCCAATATCGTCACCATCTATGAAATCAACCAACATGAAGATCAAACCTACATCGCCATGGAATATGTGGAGGGGCAAACATTAAAAGAAATAATATCGGGTGTAGGGGCACGTGGCGACATGCCCATTGACCAAAGGGCGAACCGCCGTTCGCCACTACAATTGGACGAAATTATCAATATAACTATCCAAATCTGTGAAGGTCTATCAAAAGCCCACGAAGCCGGAATTGTCCACCGGGACATTAAACCGCAGAATATCATCATTGATAAAGAAGGCAGAGTAAAAATATTAGATTTCGGCCTGGCCAAGTTGCGTGTAGGGGCGAATGGCTATTCGCCCTCCATTACCAAAATCGGAACCACCATGGGCACAACCAATTACATGTCACCAGAACAGGCAATGGGAAAAGAAGTAGATCATAGGACAGACATCTGGTCTCTAGGTGTGATCCTTTATGAAATGCTGACTGGGCAGTTACCTTTTAAAGGAGAGTACGAGCAGGCAGTAATTTACTCAATCATTAATGAGGATCCTGAATCCCCTTTAAATATCAAACCGGAATTGCCAACAGAATTCAATCAAATCATTAGAAAAACGCTGGAGAAAAATCCCCAGCAGCGCTACCAGAATATTGATGATATAAAAACAGATCTGCATGCGTTAAATCTCATCCAGAAGCCCAATCACTCAATAAAAGAAAAAATTATGGATAAATCAAAAAAATCCAGGAAAACCCTGACCATCGGGCTTCTGGTATTGACCCTGATTTTCATTTTTGTAGTGGGGTATATTTTACTGACTAAATCCAAAGGAACAGCCGGGATGATCGATTCACTGGCTGTACTTCCTCTTGAAAATCTGTCCGGTGACCCCAATCAGGAATATTTCAGTGACGGCATGACCGAAGCCTTAATTACTGAATTATCACGAATTAAGGCTCTTAAGGTTATTTCCAGGACATCGGTGATGCGGTTTAAAAATTCCAGCAAATCCCTTCCTGAAATTGCCCGGCAACTGAAAGTAGCTGCAGTGGTAGAGGGTTCAGTACTGAAAGCGGGAGACAAGGTTCGCATCACCACCCAATTGATTGAGGCCGAGAGTGACAAACACTTGTGGGCCGAAAGTTATGAACGGGATCTTCGAGATATCCTAAGCCTGCAGAAAGAGGTGGCCCAAACCATTGCCAAGCAAATCAAAATCACTCTTACTCCGGCCGAAAAAGATATGTTGAGTAAGAAGACATCTATAGATCCGATTGCCCATGAGAGCTATCTAAAAGGACACTTTTTCCTAAAAAAAGTGTCTGTAGAAGGAGCCAGGAAAGCCATAGAATATTTTGACCGGGTCATTGAAATTGAGCCGGAATTCGCTCCGGCCTATGCAGGGAAAGCAAACGCTTATGATACGATTGTAGCATTTTATGCAATTTCTCCTAACCAGGGTTGGATGATGGTTCGGGAATGGGCCGAAAAAGCACTGAAAATAGATAAAAATAATTCAGATGCGATCATGTTGATTGCCGATGTAAAATTCCTCTTCGAATGGGATTGGCCGGGTGCCGAACAGGCCTTTAAAAAATCGATCGAATTGAATCCGAATAATGCCATCGCTTAT
>DAOWKX010000130.1 GCA_030639705.1 Candidatus Aminicenantota bacterium | reverse complement strand
GCAGGCTGTAGTCGCTATCCCTTTTCACTTTACCCAAAAACGTTTCTCGTTTTTTGGAGCTATTTTGCACGTTTGTATCACAAACCATGCAAAATTCAGAATGATGCACTGCATCTTCCCTATATTGCCCATTTTCTATATTGGCGAGAAATGGGATTCGCAAGCCGTTCAAAGGGAAGCCGACACGCCTGCTTGATCTTGATTTTGGGGAAATATCCAAATTTAGGTGGTGGATTTGGGTAAATCAAGTGATTGATTTTTAGGGGTCAGGGTGGTATGGTTTTAACTGATGTCAATGAAATGGATTAAAGTGGTGATTCATGAACGGGAACTGAATGTTGGCTTTGATGAAAACAGTATCCATGTTTACAATGCCTTTCCCATAAAGGATGACCTGAAATTGAGAGGCTATCGCTGGGAACCCGGCGATAAAAGCTGGTTCATTGCCCCGGTTAACCTAGAGAAGGAACTGAACGCTTTAAAAAACAACCTCTGTCCTCCAGCTGAAGCACCAATTCCTGCGGGGCCCGATGAAGTATCTCGTTTTCCCCATTCATTCTCTGTGATAGAACTGCGTAACCGGATTGATCAATTGATCAAAGAGGGAATACGGGGCAATATCTGGATTCGCGGTGTGGTGGCCTCGGAGATTAAACATTATCAATGGGCCTCCTATTTTGATTTAAAAGACGAACGGGAACGAAGTGATGTGTTTTTCAGGGTTGAGGTTAAGAAGAATCATCTTCTCCAAATCAACCTGAATTTGAAAGAAACGGGGGTAGCTGACCGGTTGGAAAAGGATTTACCGGTTTTTTGCCTGGTAGAGGTTCACCTGTCTCTGAGAAATGTGGTGGATGTTCGGTTAAACCTGAGGGATATACTCCCGGAATTTACCCAGGCCAAGATACGGAATCAACGGGATATCACCTTAGAAAAGCTAAGATTCGAAGGGATTCTGGAAAACCAGAAAAATCTGACACTGCCGGTTTTGGTCTCCCGGATCGGTCTGATAACATCGGAACAGGGCACTTCAGTGCGGGATATCATGGCGGGTCTGGGACCTTTTAAGAACCATTATGATTTTACTTTTCTGGATACCCGGATGGAAGGGGCCACGGCTGTTGAGAGTCTCCTGAATGCCCTGGATGTGATGGTGAACCGGATTGGGATAGAGCTTGATATGATTGTGATTGCCCGGGGCGGAGGAAGCGAGCAATCGCTTTCGGTTTTTAATGACTATCGACTGTGTCAGCGGATCTGTACGGCTAAGATTCCGGTTATAACAGCCATCGGGCATGAGAAAGACCTCTCGGCAGCAGAGGTCTGCTCTCATTTGACTCCTGCGCCATCCACTCCTTCCGGAGTGGGTAAGTATCTCCAGGAGCGGTTTTTTGGTCTTCAAACAACACTGGTCGAGATGATCAATCGGCTGATCCAATTTTTCCTCATGGCCCACAGCCTGGAAATTGAAAAATTAACCGCACTGCTTCAGGTGATACCCGGTCAGATTTCACAGCTTCATAAATTCAAAAAGGAGGGGTTTCTCTATCTGCTTCGCCAATTTGAACATTCGGCCCGCTTCGTTGTCAGGGAGCAGGAGAAATCCATTTCCAATATATTGCCTGGAATTTTTCATAAAAACCAATTGATTCATGACCGGGCCCGGTTTTCTATTGACCAGAAAGCAGATTTCATTCTGTCCCGTATGAGGTTTCAAAACCAGCAGGCAGCCAAACAGGCCGGACAGACCATGGAAAAACTGGATTTTAAAAAACGGCGCAGAGAAAGTCGGAAATGTATTTCAGAAGTGATTGACATGACCGGACGGATTTTCAACCGGTGTGAAAAGTTGATCCAGGGGAAAGACCAGCGTTTGAGTACACTCCATAACCTGGCCCTGGCCAGCGATCCCGGTCAAATCTTAAAAAAGGGATTTACCCTGGCCCTGGATGATCAAAACCGGGTAATTTCAACTTTGAAACGGTTTGAAACCCTTAAAAGAGCCCGGTTACGATTTCAGGATGGAATATCCGAAATTCTAAGAAAGGAGGAAAAATGAGTGACAAATCAAAGACCTATGAAGAGAATTATATGATACTGGAGAAGATTACAGAATCTCTGAACAAAGATGAAATCGGCATTGATGACCTGGTCACCAGGACCAAAGAAGCCCTGGAGGCTGCCCGAACCTGCATGGATATTCTAAAAAAACAGCGAGGAGAATTTAAAAAACTGGAAAAGGAGTTTTCCCAGTTGCTGGATAAATCTGAAAAAGCACAGGATCTCCCAGATGAAGAGGGCATCTCTTCTGCTGAACCGGACGAATCGTAGAAAACATAACAAATTGTAAAATAAACGAGCGTTTCTATTGAATATTTTTTTTAAAATTGTTACTCTGTAACTTCAAATTGTTTTGTTTTTAACCCGCATTTTTCACCGGGAATTGTTACGAAATGGCAAAGATGTCCATAGATACAAGACATGCGATTGAACATAACGCAGTAGACCCTGTGGAATATTCAAATATTACAATTATTCAACAGGGTAGACATGGGTATATTTGCCATTGCAGTAGATTGCTGGTGAGAAATGGGGGTTAAGGAGCCCGAATCCAGATGAAATGTCCGGCCTGTGGATATGATAATACCGAGGGCAGCAGTTTTTGCGTTCAGTGCGGCTCACCCATGGCCAGAAGAACCAAGGCCAAAACCGAGAAAATATCCAGATCACTTTTTAATGGTTCTGACTTCAGCCTGTCTCCCGGTAATTCTTTTGGAAACCGTTATCAAATCATAAAAGAGATTGACCGGGGAGGCATGGGACAGGTGTACCAGGCTGAGGATAAAGAGCTGAATATCACCGTGGCTCTGAAGATCATTCATCCCCATTACCTGACCGATGGGCAGGCTGTGGAGCGGTTTAAAAAAGAGATATTGTTAGCCCGGGAAATATCACATGAAAATGTGATCCGGATTCATGATTTTGGTGAGGAGCAGGGGGTTAAATTTATCTCCATGCAGTTTGTGGAGGGTGAAAACCTGAAGGATATCATCAAGAAGAAAGGGTCACTGGGTTTAAAGAGAACCCTGGATATCTCCCATCAAATTTGCAGCGGCCTGGGAGCGGCCCACCGAAAAGGGATTGTACACCGTGATTTGAAGCCCCACAACATCATGATTGACCGCCGGGGGCAGGTGGTTGTCATGGATTTTGGGCTGGCCAAATCCATTGAGGGAGAGGGAATCAGCCTGCCGGATATTGTGGTGGGCACTCCGGAGTATATCTCACCGGAGCAGGCCAGGGGAGAGAAGGTGGATGGCCGTTCTGATATTTATTCTCTGGGAGTGATGATGTATGAGCTGGCAACCGGTAAACTTCCGTTCAGATCGGAAACGGTTTTAGGGTATATTACCAAGCACCTCAATGAAAAACCGGTTTCTCCTTCGATTTCCAATCCCCTGATTCCCGATTTTTTCAGCCGGATCATCATGAAGTGTCTGGAAAAAAATCCCGGCAGGCGGTATCAGAATACCGGAGAGCTTATAAAGGATTTCAGCGATGAGGAAGCAGCCCGGGGACCATTTTTCAAACGGCCGCGGGTAAGGAAGATGTTGAGGGTATCATCGGTAGTATTGTTGATGGCAATGGTGGCTGCGGGTGTTTTTTTTATAAGGGAAAATAAGAGAGAGGCCGATTATTTATCCTCACTCGTTGAGAAGCGGTCGGTGGCGGTGATGTATTTTGAAAACCACACCGGAGATAAAGGGCTGGACCCCTGGAGTATTGCCCTGGCCGATTTGATAATCACCGATCTTGCCCAGTCGCGTTATTTTCGGGTGCTGTCGGAGAATCGTCTTTTTGAGATTTTGAGAGAGCTGGGTCAGGACAAGGCCCTTCGGATTCTGCCGGAGAAGATGAAGGAAGTGGCATCCAGAGGGGGTGTGGATCATATCATCACCGGGACTTTTGCCCGGGCCGGGGATGTTTTCCGGGTGAGTATCAAGATTCTGGATCCAGTAACCGGGGAATTTATTGACAGCGGTTATGTGGATGGACAGGGAGTAGAAAGTTTTTTTTCCATTGTGGACCGGTTAACCACCAAGGTAAAAATCCGGTTCAATATCCCCCAGCCTAAGATAATGGCAGATATTGACCGGGAGGTGAAACAGATCACCACCTCTTCTGCTCAGGCTTTTCAATATTATATTTCAGGTAAACATTATGCCAATTTGACTAAATATCAAAAAAGTATTGAGTCCTTTAAAAAAGCCATTGAACTGGATCCTGAATTTGCCATGGCCTACTGGGCCATGGGTTTTTCATATGCTTTTGTCGGAGACTGGGAGAACCGGGGGAAAAGTTTTTCCAGAACCATGGAACTTTTAGATCATGTGTCAGAACGGGAACGGTATCTCACCGAGGGAACTTTTTACGGGGAATCAGAAATCACATTTCAGCAATCCATAGCTGCATATGAAAAATTGTTAAAACTATATCCGGATGACTGTGCGGGAAATGAGCAATTGGGAGTGAATTATCAGTTTATAGAAAAATGGGATAGGTCTGTTACTTGCCTGGAAAAGAATCGCAAAAATAAATGTTTGTCTCTTCATGGAACAATTTATCTTTCATATTCTTATATGGCCAAGGGAGAATATGGAAAGGCTTTAGAAGTACTTGATGAAGCAACAAAAACTTTCTCGGATAATGGGCTGATCAGGCAATTTAAAAGCAAAATATATTTAGTGCAGAATATGTTTGACCTGGCATTATTGGAAATGGAAAAAGCAGCTGAATTTAAATCTGAGGATCACAGATTTAAGTTATTAATTGGAGACATCTATTTTTTGAAAAATGATTTTGAAAAAGCTGAAAAAGTCTACCGGGAAAATTTAAATAAAAAAGAAGTTAATAGATATTCAGATTCACTCAGCAAGATTCGAAGTTTATATTTTCTGCAGGGTAGATATAAAGAATGTAATGCAGTATATGAAAATAACAAGGAATTTAAGTTGAAAAATTTAAAAAGCCAGCAAATGGTGATGAGTTTAATCAGACGATCGTATTATTACTTAAAACAAAACAAACCTATAGAATCACTTAAATTGGGAGAAGAAGCCATAGAAATTCATAAAACCAGTGGTTGTAGGCATCATACCCATGAAAGACTGGCTCTTTATCTGAAAGCCCTGGCTCAGCTGGATTTAAACCAATGGGAAAACGCATCGGCAACTACCAAAAACTTAAAAAAATCAATAGATAGTTGTTGTCATCAACATCAGCTGAATTTTTATTATCATCTGATGGGAGTCAAAGCGCTTAAAAAGCAACAGTATAAAAAATCAATCAATTATTTTAAGAGAGCACTTTCCTTTCAATCCAAACAAGTGAGTTTCCATTTTGGCAGGGACATGCATGCCATTTTATATAATGACCTGGCATCGGCTTACATAAAGAATGGAGAGATTGATAGAGCTATAGACTATTATAAAAAGATTATCACCCTGACTACCGGCAGGTTTTCCTTCGGAGACATCTATGCCCAAAGCTTTTATCACCTGGCAAAGATATATCAGAAAAAAGGCTGGGAAGGCAAGGCCCTGGATTATTATGAAAAATTCTTATTCATCTGGAAACAGGCAGACCCGGATTTAGAAGAGTTGATCGATGCTAAAAAATGGCTGACCATCCTGAAAAAGAATTCATTTTAATTTTTACATTTATCAATTTTTTTAATCCGGTTCAGGAGTTTTTCCTTTTCCCGGATGGCGATTTGATTGATACGGCAGATATGGGCGGGCACTTTTTCCAAATCATCCCAATATAAGGCAGATGAGATGGGACATACCCCGCATTTTTCAATATAGGGACATAAAAAACAGCGGGAGCGAGTAGTATGAAAATTATCCAGGCATAATTGTTTATAATTTTTTATTAGTTCAGGATATTTTTTTTCCTGGTTTTTGATAAATTTGTCAAGGGGTCCGAAATAGTAATTTTGATATTGGTCCGAATTCTTACGGTTTTTAAAATATTCGTAAAACCGGGCACAGCCCCACACTTCTCCCTCAGCACTAATGGTTATTTGAGATTGTCCGGCTGAACAGCACCAGATTCCCTTTTCATTTAAATCCGGGAAAAAATGGAGGGGCTGGTTTCCGGTTTCCTGGTAATGGTCCATCAGAATATCCATTAATTGCTTGAACTCATTCTCGAATTTTTTTATGGTGGGTCTGTTCCAGCGTTTGTCAATGGCCAGGCCCAGGGAAATATGATTTACTCCTAGATCCATGATGAATTGGATGGACTCGGAAAGGTAATTAATGGTTTTCGGATAG
>DAOWKX010000196.1 GCA_030639705.1 Candidatus Aminicenantota bacterium | reverse complement strand
CTGCTCCTGCTGTTTTTAACTTCATGTGACAACGTAAATAACGAAGGAAACGGGGACGTGAACGGTGGTGAAAATGGGAATGATACGTATGACATTGATGCCAATGGCATTCCGAGCTTCGTTTACGCGGATTATATTGAGCTGGCTAAAATTTACCTTATCTCAAAGTTTCGTTCCGGTATCGGGCATAGTTACTCCGACGATTTTGAATCATGCCGGAGTATGAAACACTATTTCCAGCCGAAAGCAAGCATCGATTGGTCGAAAGTAAATATATTCTCGCCGGTTAACGGGACTGTCACAAAAGTTACTGAAGATGAATCCGGGGCACAGGTCCGAATAAAATCAAAAGAGTACCCGGCCTTCTTTTTTATCATATTTCATGTTAACTTATCAAATCCACTCAGCCTAGACGATGAAGTAGCCGAGGGACAAATGCTTGGGACTCACATCGGCGTACAAACCATGTCGGACATTGCGGTTGGTGTGAATACTCCGGATGGTTGGAAATTGGTATCTTACTTTGAGGTAATAGCCGATGTTGTATTTCAGAACTATAAAGCACGGGGTGTGAACTCACGAAATGCCATTATTATTTCGAAACAAGCCCGGGATGCGGATCCTCTTACCTGCGACGGGGAAGATTTTGTTGACAGCGGGAACTTAGCGAATTGGGTGTTTCTCAATTGAAGAAGAAATCACGGTAAAAAAGTAAAAAAGCGGGGGTTAGGGAATCATCAGAAATTGGCCTGCTTGATGCGTATCCGGGTGATAAAAAAAGAACCGGAAATGATAATCACGCCTCCCAGTACCTGATAAACATTTAATGTCTCTCCCAGTAAAAAGCGTCCCAGCACTGCTGTGATAACCGGGACCAGCAGAGCAAAAACCCCGGAATTGGACGCACCTTCAAGCTGGAGTGCCTTATAGAAAAAGATAATACTGCCGCTGAAGGTGACTCCGTTGGCCAGAACGATCAGCAGAACCTTGAGGTTGGGAATGGTTGAAAACCCGTCGGGTGCAAAAAAGGGAATAAGCAAACCGAGAAATACCATTCCGTAGAACGATCGTCCGAAAGCCGTCTCCAGGACCGAAAGATTGGTTAATACCCGTTTGCCGTAAACCTGCATGAATCCAATTAGAAAAACCAGGATAAAAATAATCAGGTCTCCCTTTTGAGGAAGTATATGTTGCCCCTTGGTGGTGACCAGATACACTCCTGCAATCATGAATACCACCACCCAGTAGAACCGGGAGGGGGCTTTCTCCTTTAATAAAATAAAAGCGAAAAACGCAGCGGAAAACGATGACAGAGACATAATAAACGAGGCGTTGGTGGCTGTTGTAAAGCCAAGCCCCCAGAGCTTTATTAATATTCCAAAGCCTGAAAAAAAAACACCCAGCACAATGAAATGCCTGGTATTGGTTTTCAGTACCTGCCAGGGGCGATGTTTTTTATAAAGAATCAGAAAAGAAATAATCCCAAATCCGGAGGCAATACGAACAAAGGAAAATACAAACCGGTCAACCCCAAAATCAAGAACCATCTTCTGGAGAATATGACCCATTGCCATCAAAATCGCAAAAAAAACCAGATAGATTGTACTCTTCAGTCTCATGTGAACAGACATTGTATCATATCATCCGGTATATTCAAAAACAGGAGGGACTGGTAATTGACGGTTGATTTTTTTTAGTGAACCATCCTACAAGAGAATTATTTCTTTTTCCGGACCTTTCCCATCATGGGAACAAACCGAACCGATCCCATCTGCTTTATGGAAATTTTCTCTTTCTTCTTGGTTATCAGTGACAACATCTGATAATACACCGTGCTGCCCAGGGGCAGGATAAATCTCCCCTCCTCTTTCAGCTGTTTGATCAGGGGGGGTGGAATATGGTTGGCGGCAGCAGTGATAATAATGGCATCAAAGGGGGCATATTCTTCCCACCCGTAATATCCATCACCGTATTTAACTTTGATGTTTTTGTACCCCAGTTGTTTCAATGTTTTTCTGGCACTGGAAGCCAAATTTTCTCTGATCTCAATGGAATAGACCTGATCCGCAATCTCTGCCAGTACCGCCGCCTGGTATCCTGATCCGGTTCCGATCTCCAGGACGCGGTCAGTGGATTTCAATTGCAGGGCCTCGGTCATCAGAGCGACCACATAGGGCTGGGAAATTGTCTGTCCTTCTCCAATGGGAAGGGGATGATCTGCATAAGCCTTTCCTCTCAGATCTTTATCAACCATGAGATGCCGGGGTACGTTTAACATGGCACGGAGTACATTCCTGTCCGTGATACCTCTCCTCTCTATATCCACTCTGACCATTTGGTGCCTTTTCTTGAGATAAATATCCTCCCCTCCGAGGCAAAAGCAAAAAATCAAAAAAACAAAAAAAACAGAAATAACTTTCTTTTTCATTTTAATTTCCTTATCACCAGTTGTTCCATCTACTTACCGAACAGACTCAACAAACCGGTGGTTAAAAATGGAAGATAGGTGATCAGCAATACAGCTCCCAGTTGAATGAAAAAAAATGGTAACACATCTTTGTAAATTTTACCCATGGGCTCTTCAAATCGATAGGATGCCAAAAACAGATTCAAACCAACCGGCGGGGTCAAATATCCCAATTCCATATTGGCCAGGAAGATAATTCCCAGATGAACCGGGTGTATCCCGAATACATTTCCCAGGGGAAGGATCAGAGGTACCACCACCAGGATTGCGGAAAAAATGTCCATGAAACATCCGGTTACCAGAAGGGCAATGTTTAACAAAAACAAAAAAATATATTTCGAGCCAATATTGGCTTTTACCCAGGCGGTTAATTCCAGTGGAATCTGGGCATCTACAATATAATAGGAAAGACCTTTGGCCAGAGCCAGAATTATCAAGACCCCGCCAATAATGGGAACACTCTTCAAAATCACCTTGGATAAATCCTTTATCTTAATATCTCTATTCACAAACACTTCTATGATTATCACATAAATAACCGCAATGGCCGCAGTCTCCACCAGGGTGGTTAAACCGCCAAAAAAACTCAGGAGAAGCACCACCGGAAGCAATATCTCCCAGATGGATTCTCTCACAGCTGACAGGGCTTCTTTTACTTTGAAGGGTTCCCGTCCCACATTATTCTTCAGCGCAAAAATAATCCCGAAGACCACCATTGCCAGTACCATCACAACCCCGGGAACAATTCCTCCCAGGAACATATCTTTTATACTGATCTGAGCCGTTACCCCGTAAATAATGATGGGTAAGCTGGGAGGAAATAATAAACCAATGCTGCCCGAAGCGGTTAGAAGACCGATGCTGAATCTCTTTTTATAATGTCCTTTAATCAACACAAAAGACAAGAGCCCTCCCATAGCCAGAATGGTTACACCCGACGCTCCAGTAAAGGTGGTAAAAAAACTACACACCAGAATGGCCATGATGGCCAAACCACCGGGGAACCAGGCAAAAAAGGATCTGAATAAATTCACCAGACGCTCGCCGGCCTTGCTTTCTGAGAGAATAAATCCAGTTACGGTGAAAAGGGGGATGGCCGGAATGGAATGGCTGATGAGCATGGAATAAGCCTCATTGGGAATGACTTCAAGGGGCAGTGCCTGGCGGGCAAAGAAAAGGTAGGCAATCCCACCGAGTACGATGAATATCCGCTGTCCTAATACGGCAGACAGAATCAGCAGAAGAATCAGGGGAAAGGCAATCACCGCAAAAACAGAATGAAAAAATGATTGCAGGGAATCAAAAAATCCAGGTACCCGATCAAAAAAAGAGAGGAATATGTTATAAACCGGATCAAACGCCAAAAAAAATCCGCTCACCCCCCCCATACTGACCAGCAACCTGATCTTTCTGTCCGGGGAAACCAACAGTACAAATCGAATCGCCATGACGGCAAAACTAAAAAACATCACCATGGTCACCAGTTTCATTGGCAAAGCTCCGATTTTTTTTCCCGGGGCAAATGCAGTTAGGGCAAATGAAAAAGACGCAATGGAAAAAGCCGTGGTCATCATGGTGGCAATAAATGCATTGCTTATAGCAATTATGGTTTTCACCGACCCTTTGATTTTCAGATCCAGGGCCAGAGACAGGTGTTTTTTTTCCCGGGCAGTAATCATGGCAGCAATAAAGGTAATCACCAGAACCAGATGGTGGGTATAAACCGTGGAATTGGTTAAACCGGTATGAAAAAATTTCCGGGCAAACACCTCCATGGTCGGAATCAGGGCCAGAAGAAGAATTGTAAAAAAGGCCAGGCTGTTTTCGATGGCCTGCCAGATTCTAACGATTTTTTTGATCACCATGGATTTTTCTGTATTTACCCTGATGCTTCAGTAACTCTTCATATATTCCTTTTGAAAATGCCTTCCCCACCAAATATTCAACCCCTTTGGCCGGTGCTTCTCTCCATTTCTGAACCGCATCCGGTGGGACCTGGTTGATGATCAAGCCATGTTCTTTCATGGTTTCCAGTGTTTCCCTTTCAAGATCTTCGATCCGGCTCAAAAGCTTTTCTGATAATGAATGGGTGACGGCTAACATGGGTTTTTTGTATTGCTCGGGAATTCTTTTCCAGATTCTATTGGTGATCATGATGCCTCCGATCAGGGGAGCAATTTTAAGTGAACACATGTTGGGAGCGAGGGGAAAATACTGTCCTGATCCGGCAATCAATGGCGGCAGATAAAACGCATTCACCATTCCACTCTGAAGGGCCATTAACAGATCTTTTAAATCATTGGGAATAATCTGATATCCCATTTTTTTCCATGCCTGCTCGGTCTTTGGCGAACCGGTAGAAAATGATATTTTGTGTTTTTTTAATTCGTTCGGAAAAAAAACAGGATCTTTGGTAAAAAGATTCACCCAGCCGGCAACAGTCCAGAAGATGAGTTTATATCCTTTTTCTTCGATTCCTTTTTCAAATCGTGATCTCATTTTTCCTAATATATATTTAAACTCCTCATCGGAATGAAACTGAAACGGAATATTCAACACAGAAATATCCGGATATATGTGGGTCATACCCATATTGGTCAGTCCAGCTCCTCCCAATATACCCACCCGCATCTTTCGGATCATGTCCGATTCACTTCCGGCAATTCCACCCGGATAAATTTTCAGTCTCACCTGGCCATTGGTAATCCTCTCCCATTCTCTGCTCAGTTCTTCCAATCCCCTGTCCCAGGGCGAACGATCCGGGGCAATACTGCCGATCTTGATGGTCAACGCCTGAAGGCCGTGGCATAAAATCAGTATCATAATTATAACCAACACCACCCACTTGAAACTTTTCATCAAAATTCCTCCTCATCTCGTGGTGCATCCTCACTATCTGTTGTCTGTGAATCATCTGCCAGCAGAAAAAAATCTTCCACATGATCAAGCAACCAGCGTGCTTTTCTCTGGTTCAGGATATTGACCAATCTGTTGTCGGGATCCGAATTCGAATCAATTTTTAAAACTTGATCGAGCAATTCTTTAAATTCATCGAGATTCTGTTCTTGAATCGACACAGTCGTGGCCAGCGAAATATAAGCAGACGTCGATTTGCCCTTGGAAAGTCCAACCGCCTTTTTAAAATGCTGCCGGGCCTTTTTAAAATTACCTCCCATATACTCAGGCATAGAGCCATAGTATAAAACATAAAATTCATGGATGGCACCGTCTTGAAAATTTTCATCTAATCGAAGCGCATAATCCATCATGGCAGCAGCCCTCGGGACTGTCAGTCCGAGTTTCATATCAAAGGGATCAATGGCAAAAGCCCCGAGCCACCCGGCTGCAGCCCAGTATAAAAAGGGGACATCCGGCTTCTGTACAGGAGCCAGAGCCTTATCATACTTCCTACTATTTAAGTTATCAATAAAACCGGGATACACCTGTTCCAGTGCTGTCATCACAATATCCCGGCCTCTCAGATAGAGATTCTTTGCCCGCTTCATCAAAAAGTCCTGTTTCTTATATTCTTTTGCTGAAAGTAAACTGGCAGGTGTTTGTAAAAAGGCATTGGCATACATTATATAAAGACTGCCGGTTCTCAATCGTAAACCTTTATGCTGGGGGATAGTTACCATCAGGGATTCATACATTTTAATGGCAAAAGGAAGGGCATCCCCCACAAATTCCGGATCATTATCTCCTGTAAAAACCGTTCCACCTTCAGGAGTTGTCAAAGTATTGGCTACTGCTTTCATGGCCATTTTTTTTATGGAACAGGAGGTGAATACCAGGGCCGAAACCAGGAAAACATAAATAACGGGTAACCCAATTTTTTTCATCCCTTATCTTCTCCTTTGCTATTCACTCATCTTTAATTTACTTAAAGTCCCATTCCCGGTCTACATATATTAATAGCATATATATAACGTCTAAACCGCTTTTTATCAAACCAGTTAGCATTATAACATTATTTTATGAATTTTTAGTTAATATTATAATACAATATTTTTGTAAGAAAATTTTTTCAACCCGGGTGGGTATTAAAGAAAAAAAACGAGTAAAAAATGAAACAGGCTAAATTCCCTCTTCCTCTTCTGTTATTATTACCTGTTCAATGGCATAATCGGTCCGGTCATCAAAGGAGGCGAAAAACACATCTTCTATGACCGGAATTTCTTCCTTCACATTCATTTCCTTCCCTCTCTCTGAAAAGCGATTGGCATATTGTGCTTCCCGGTTTTTATCCTGGGTTGTTTCTGGTAAAAATGAAAAAACCAAAAATAGAATCAAAAAAAGGGAAAATACAAAAAACGAAGAATAAACCGCTTTCCTAATCGCCTTCTTTCTCTTTATCCTGGCGTAAACCCTATCTTCAAAGTTCTCATTTACCTGATATTTTTTTGAATAATTTCTAAAAACCTCTTCAATAGATTTCATTTTTTGCTCCTCTATTTAAAATACCCGTTGCTACAGGCCGGGAGTCACCGGGTTCTGAAAAATTTTTCCTCAACTGGTTCTTGCCTCTGAAAACAAGGGTCTTTATGGTTCCGACCGGCTTATTTAAAATTCTTGAAATATCCTCAAAAGAAAACCGATTGATCTCTTTCATGACCACGGGTATCCGATATTTCTCCGGCAGAGAGTCAATCATCTGTTCCAGTATCAGCTCATCCTCAAAGGAAGAAAAATATGAGATATGACCTTCTTTTAGGTCAGAAATGGAGAACAATGCTTTTATTCTTTTCTTTCTGAATTCACTCCGAGCCAGATTGGTGGCAATGGCATAAATCCAGGATTTCAAATGGTTGGTCCGGAGGGTTTTAGCCTTAAAATAGACCTTAACAAAAGTATCCTGAGTTAACTCCTCGGCAACTTGATCATCATTGACCATCAGTCTTAAATAATTATAAATTTTATTTTTATACAGGTCCATTACCTTTTTTAATGCAGTGGTATCTTTCTTTTTTAAGCCATTTATTAGTTCATCCATACTTTTTTAGTTGTATATTAAATGATGATGAAAACCATCAAAAAGTTTCAAATCCATTGCATTTTCACCCGGTTTCGGCCCGTGAATTCCGGTTCACCCTGCCAATATCAGGACCACGGCCGAAAAATCAAAAAAATATCCTCCCGGGAAATTTTACGGGAAATAACCGGAATGGTTTATGGCTTTCCCTTACTCTTCATATTGCCAGTCATAATTGCTGAATTTGGTATATTTATCAATAAAGGCCAGGACAACCTTTCCGGTGGGACCATTTCTCTGTTTGGCAATAATTACATCTGCAGTTCCGCTGCTTCCGCTTATGTCTCCCTCCATATGTTCATCCCTTTCCCGGTGAAGAAACATAACCAGATCGGCATCCTGCTCGATAGCCCCGCTCTCCTTCAAATCCGACAATTGATATTTGGGTCCCTCTCGCTTTCCCCGCTGTTCCGGTGCCCGGCTCAACTGGGCACAGGCCACCACCGGGATATCCAGTTCCTTGGCCAGTTCTTTTAAAGCTGCGGTTATAATGGCAACTTCCTGGGCCCGGGTATCATTCTTCCGGATCATATCCCCTGACACTTTCATCAATTGAAGGTAATCCACAAAAATGATATCCAGATCCCGTTCATTCTTGAGGCGCCTGGCTCTGGTTTTCATTTCTACAATCGATAAGGTGGGAGAATCATCGATAAAGAGCCTGGCCTTTTCGAACTCACTGGCTCCCAGTTCCAATTTTTTCCATTCCTTTTGACTGAGATTGGGACGGGCACTCATCAGCGCACTCAAATTGATTTCCGATTTAAAGGCCAGCAACCTCATGATGACCTGGGTTTTGGACATTTCAATTGAAAAAAACCCAATTGATTTTTCACTCTTGATCGCGATATTTGCGGCAATATTCAAGGCCAGGGCAGTTTTCCCCATGGAAGGCCTGGCCGCAATCACAATCAGGTTCCCTTTCTGAAATCCGGAGGTTATATTGTCGAGATCTGTATATCCGGTAGGGATCCCCCGGCTCTCACCGTGTTTTTGAATTCTCTCAATCAAATCCATGGTTTCCGGGACCAAGTCAGTTGTGGAATGAAATCCACCCATTACCCGGCTCTTGGATATTTTAATAATATCCTCCTGGAGTTCATTCAATATGCTTTCGGTATCAGCTTTGTGGTTGACACCCTTCTGAATGACTCCCAGCGAGGTCAAAATGATTTTCCTCAATGCGGCCTGATCACGAACAATTTTAATATATTCACTGATATTGATATTTTCCGGGATCCCGTCGATCAGAGAATTTATATAATCGTATCCCCCGGCAAATTTCAGCTCATTCTTTTTTTTTAAATACCCTGAAATGGTAACCGTATCTGCGGCCTTGCCTTTATTGATCAGGTTATCAATGGCAGCCGCTATATTTTTATGGGATTCCCGGTAAAAATCGTCGGAATTGACCGCGGAAAACACCTCATTGGCATACCGATTGTCCAACAACATGGCACCCAGAACGGCTCTTTCGGCAAATTCATCAAACGGCAATGCCTGGTTCAGATCTGGAGTGATGCGGTCTGGCATTTAGGCTTCGGGAGAATTATCCTTTACTTCTGCAACCTCTTCTTCATTTACGGATTCATCTTCTTGGGCCGGAGCTGCTTTCTTCACTTCCTCTTGGACCTTGGCTTCCGCTTTCTTGGTTTGAACATCCTTGTCAGGAGATTCTTTTTTTATTTTATCTTTTTTTTCGGTTTTTTTGGCAGTTTGCTTTTCGCTCTTCAGTGGCTCTGGTTCTGATTCGGGAGTTTTTTCCTCTTCTTTTGTTTCCTGTTCTTCGGGCAGATCTTGTGCTTCAACCGTTTCTATTTGGTCTTCTTCCCCTTTCCCCTCTCCGATCACCTGTATTTTCAAATCCGCATCCACTCCCTTCATCAACTTGATTTTACAGGTATAATGACCCAGTCTCTTGATCTGCTCATCCAGATGAAGCTTTTTCCGGTCAAGGGTAATTCCCAATTCCTCCAGCTTATTCTCAATATCAGAGGTGGTAACCGATCCAAACAGGACATCGTTTTCTCCGGCCTTTTTTTCAATGGTCAGGGTTAATTCCTCGATTTTTTGTTTCTGTTCGGTGGCGGACAGTCTTTCGATTTCCAGCTTCTTCTCAACTTTTTTCCTTCTGGCCTTCATCACTTCCAGGTTATGTTTGGTCACCCGTAGAGCCAGCTGCTTGGGAAGCAGGTAATTTCTGGCATAGCCCGGTCTAACCTCACCAATATCGCCCAGTTCTCCCTTGCCCTCCAGATCAGAATTCAATATCACTTTCATTTTATCCTCTCCTGGGTTCTACAAATTTCAGAAGACCCATGTGCCTGGCCCTTTTGATGGCCTTGGTCAGTTGCTTCTGATGATAACCGCAGGTTCCGGAAACCCGGGCAGGTAAAATTTTTCCGGTTTCTAAAATATAGTTTCCCAAGGTTCTAAAATCTTTATAATCAATAAATTTGATTTTTTCCTTGCAAAACAAACAGTATTTTT
>DAOWKX010000136.1 GCA_030639705.1 Candidatus Aminicenantota bacterium | reverse complement strand
ACTACTAGCGTGGCAAAAAGGAAATCAAAAGAAAATCCTTAATTAGCTTAACTTAGTGCCATTCGGGACAGAGACCATTTTTCAAATGCACAAATGCACCTACTGTCCCCTGGTATCTTGAGGGGAAAATGGGATATGGTATAATAAAAATATGAAGAAAAGAGAGAAAATCTCTGTTCACATAGTATTTTTTTTAATAAAATGACTGTTTTCTCTTTTTTAATAATTTGGTTTTGGGTATAATTTTTTGTGATTGAAATTCAACCACGCTTGTTTGAGCCAATTAAAAAGTGAGGAATATGACCGATGAGTGGATTTTTTGGAATTAGCAGTAAGAAAGATTGTATTGCCGATCTCTTCTTCGGTATTGACTACCATTCCCATCTGGGTACCCGTTACGGAGGCATGGCAGTGGCCACGACAGAGGGATTCAACAAGGCGATACACAGCCTGGACAATTCGTATTTCCGGACCAAGTTTGAACCGGATATATCTAAGTTAAAGGGAAAACGGGGAATCGGTATAATCAGCGACCTGGAGCCTCAACCCATGATTGTCAATTCCCATCTGGGACGTTTCGCCGTGGTTTCAGTCGGAAAGGTTTTTAATATTGACCAGCTGGAATCCGAATTCCTATCAAAAAGGCGGCATTTTTCAGAAACCGGCGGAACCAAGCTAAATCCCACCGAGTTGATTGCCATGTTGATCACCGAGGGAGACAGCTTCGAAACCGGGATTGCCACCGTTCAAGAAAAGGTAAAGGGTTCCTGTTCCCTGCTGGTTTTAACTGAAAAGGGCCTGTATGCTGCCCGGGACAAACTGGGTAGAACGCCTATCGTGGTTGGAAAGAATGGAGATGCTTACATAGCCGCTTCCGAGTCCAGTTCTTTTCCTCCATTGAATTTTGATATGGAGTATTATTTGGGACCGGGAGAAATTTTGTTCATCACACCCGAAGGTTATGAACAATGCCAGAAGCCCGGTGACAAACTCCAGATATGTTCGTTTTTATGGGTGTATTTCGGATATCCGCCGTCTTTTTATGAAGGATTAAATGTGGAGGAGTGCCGTTACCGGTGCGGGGAGGCACTGGCCCGGAATGATGATGTGGAAGCGGATTTTGTTTCCGGGATACCGGAT
Organism: Candidatus Aminicenantota bacterium; assembly: GCA_030639705.1. Lineage (GTDB taxonomy): Bacteria > Acidobacteriota > Aminicenantia > UBA2199 > UBA2199 > CAZOWT01. Next base: position 3,465 of record DAOWKX010000136.1, on the reverse strand, counting down.
TCGGGCATTGGTCATGCCCTTGGTTACAGTAATGAACGGCGAATTCCCTACAAAAGACCCTATGTGAAGTATACACCCACCTGGCCCCGCAGTTTCATGCCCCAGAATCAAGAAGTCAGAGACCTGGTCGCCAAAATGAAACTGATTTCAAATAATAATCTGATCCGGAAAAAAAAGATCATTTTTTGTGAAGATTCTATTGTCAGGGGAACTCAGCTCCAGGATAAGATTAAGGCATTGTTCGAAATTGGAGCCAGAGAAGTTCATATGCGGGTAGCCTGTCCGCCTCTGGTCTTTCCCTGTATATTTCACAACTTTTCAACATCCAGGTCCACAATGGAACTGGCCTCAAGAAAGGCCATTTTTGAACTGGAAGGCAGAGATACTGATGATCTGAGCGAATATATTCAGGATGACTCGGAAAAATATCAGGCCATGGTTGAGCGAATTCGAAAGCGAATCGGAGCCACCAGTTTGAAATATCAACGAATGACAGACCTGGTTGATGCCATCGGGCTTCCAATTGAAAAACTCTGTACTCACTGCTGGGATAATTCCAGTTATTTTTAAAAATCTTTAAGAGATAAGAATAAATCGGGTTATTTTCGAGAATAATTATTTAAATAATGAATGGCAGCTGAGGCAAAAAGCACGGGGGCAATCTTAAATATACGTTCATCCACAGTAAATGAGGGGGTATGAAGTGGTGGTTTATCACCAATTCCTAAAAAGAAGAACACGGATGGAATCCGATGGGAGTAGTATGAAAAGTCCTCGCCAATGCTCATGGGTTTCACATCCAGGACCTGGGTCTCACCCAATATTTTTTTAAAAACGGGAATTAGGAATCCGGTTAAAGATTCATCATTTTTAACATAAGGGGCATCTTTGCTGAAAATGAAGCGGTAGGTTGTTCCATAAGCTGTTGAGAGTCCCTCCAGAATATTTTTCATTCCCCGGTATATTTTATCCTGAAATTCAAATGAGAAGGTGCGTACCGTACCTTCGAGTTCAACTTTTTCAGCAATCACATTGACCCGGACACCACCACCAATTTTTCCTACCGAGAGTACTGCAGGCTCAGTGGGATCTCTGAGCCGGCTGATAAGCGATTGAAATTGCTGGATGGCACAGCAAGCCACATAAATGGCATCAATTCCCTGGTGGGGAAATGCGCCATGGCTGGATTTTCCGTAAATGGTGATATAAAAAGAGGCCACATTGGCCATGATCGGTCCTTTTCGTAAACCAATGCACCCGACTGGAATGTCAGGAAAAACATGGAGTCCCAGCATGGCATTAACTGTGGGATTTTTGAGTGCTCCTTCCTGGATCATGAGTTCAGCCCCTCCCGGCTGATTGGGTGGGGGACCTTCTTCACAGGGTTGAAATATAAACACAACAGTTCCGGGAATCTTTTCTCTGATTTCGGAAAGTATTTTTGCTGTGATTAAAACATGGGTCATATGGGCATCATGTCCGCAAGCATGCATTTTACCTTTATTTTTTGAAGAATAGGGGAAACCGGTTTCTTCACTAATGGGAAGGGCGTCCATTTCAGCTCGAATGGCAACAACCGGCTTTTTTTTTGTTCCTCTCAGGATGGCCTTGATTCCAACCCCAGCAATTCCCGTTTGGACATCTAATCCCAGTTTTGTCAAGTAGTTGGCCACAAATGCAGATGTTTGTTTTTCCTGGAAGCAGAGTTCGGGATATTGATGTAAATGCCTGCGCAGCTGAACAGCTTCGTCGAAATATTCATTTGCTTTTTTTTTAAAATGGGAAATGAGATCGAAATCGGTTCCGAAACTGGGACAGACCAGGGCAACAAATAAAACAAGAAAGCTTACTTTTTTCATATTTTTACCGTATCACAGTCAAATGAATTTATCAAACTGTCTTGCTTTTTGATTTTTTCCATTATAAAATATGGTCATTAGAATAAATCATGAACTGGGCCAACATTATTACGATCATGAGAATCATTTTGGTTCCCATTTTCTTAGTCATTCTCTTAACGGAGATGGAAAATAAAGAGATTTTCGCTTTTATAATTTTTATCATTGCTGCAATTTCGGATGGAATAGATGGCTATATAGCACGCAAATACCATCAGGTTACTGAATTGGGCAAGTTTCTCGATCCATTGGCTGATAAGTTATTAGTTTCAGCAGCGCTGTTAGCACTGGTTTATCTTCAGATCGTGGAAACCTGGATAGCTGCCATCATTATCTTGAGAGAATTTTTTATAACCGCTTTCAGATTTTATTTCCTGGTTAAAGATACCCCATTTTCAGCTTCATGGATTGCTAAAAAAAAGACCTTATTCCAGATCATATCCATTTCGGTTTTAATTCTGCATAATAAAATACCGGGCTATGAGCCAATTGTCAAGCTGGCCGGGACCTATTTGCTCTATTTTGCCGCCATTTTGACTATATATAGCGGGGTAGAATATTTGATAAAATATTCGAGAAAATAAGAGAGTCGAATGCCTTATAAAAAATATCCAGTTCTTAAAAAGAAAGACCTAAAAACGATTTCCATTTCTGATAGAAAATCTCTGGTGGATATAAAAAGTTTTGCCCAGCCTTTTGCACCGGGTTCGAGTTTTGAATCGTTTCTTAAAGCACTTCCTGATTCTCTATCAGCCAGAGATTTAATTGAATTTTCGAATCAGGTGAAAAATGCCAGAAAGAGGGATAAACCCATCATTTTCGGTATGGGGGCTCATACCATAAAAGTAGGTCTGAATCCGATTATTATTGATTTAATGGAAAGGGGATGGGTATCAGCGATAAGTGTGAACGGCGCTTTCATGATCCATGATTTTGAAATAGCACTCTGCGGAAAAACCTCTGAGGATGTTTCGGAAAATTTGTTTAAGGGAACCTATGGGAATACAGAAGAGACGGGTCTTTTTTTAAATATCGCCTTAAAGGACGGTCTGGAGAATGATTTCGGTTGCGGTGAATCGATCGGGTATTACTTAATGCAGTCTGAATTTCCCTATAATAAACACAGTGTTCTCTATCACGCCTATAAACTAAATATTCCCATTACCATTCATCCTGCCATTGGAACAGATTTTATTCATTATCACCCAAATTTTGATGGAGGTGTCCTGGGAACACTTGCAGAAAAGGATTTTCTATTGTTTTCATCGATCGTTTCTCAACTCAGTCAGGGAGGTGTTTATATTAACATTGGATCGGCTGTCATCCTGCCGGAAGTTTTTTTAAAGGCAATCTCATTTTGTACGGCTCAGGGTATTGAATTAAGAGAGTTCTTTACGGCTGTTTTTGATTTCAATACTCACTATCGACCTGAAAAAAACGTGGTTGAGCGGCCGGTTCAAAACGGGGGAAAAGGCTATTATTTTATTGGTGCTCATGAGATTATGATTCCGCTGATGGCGGCAATATGGTTGTCTATATAGAAGGATACCGTTTTCATGAACTATTT